>CALKTZ010000892.1 GCA_937997355.1 uncultured Planctomycetales bacterium
GGGATGAGGATCAGCAGGATGGCGGGCACGCTCGGCACGATGGCGTAGACGCTCTCGAATGTCGGGTTGTAGGCGAACCGGAGTTGAATATCGGCCGGGGGCCGCGCGGGAAGGACGCCCGGGCTGCTCCGGAGGTATTCCTCCACGAAGGTCCTATGCACCCCCAGGATGTATTGGCGCAGGCTCTCGGCACGGTTCGTCGGGGCACCGTCAACCCAGGCCGTGATCTCGCCTACATTGCTTTTGCCGAGGTTCCTGCCGAAGTTGGGCTCCACCTCGAGGGCGAGTTCGATTTCGTGCGATTTCAATCGCAGTTGAAGCTCTTCTTGGGTACGGGCCGGCGCATGACGGACGAAGTAGCGTGAGCCCTCGAAGGACGCGAGGTACGCGCGACTCTCGGGAGACTGGTCGAGGTCCAGCGAGGCAAAGCGGATGTTCTCGACATCGGTCGTGATGCCGAAGCCGAAGGCGAGCATCATCAGGGCCGAACCCAAGAACGCGAAGAGCAATCGCACGGGATCGCGTTCAATCTCCTGGGCCTCTCGGCGGCTGTAGGCCAGGGTCCGCCCCATGCTCAGTCCGCCACCCCGCTGGTGCGTCAGGGCGCTCGCGAACGAGACGTTCGGTGAGGTTGTCTCGGCCTCCTCGGATTTCCCCCTCCCCCCTGCCTTCCCGGCGGCGGGTGGCCCCGCCTCGGCCTGCTTCTTTCGGGCGGCCTCCGCCTCGGCGATGTAGGCGATGAACGCGGATTCCAGATCTTCGGTGCCGCGCCGGGTCGAAAGTTGCTCCGGCGTGTCGCAGGCCAGCACGACCCCCGCGTGCATCAGGGAGATCCGATCGCAACGCATCGCCTCGTTCATGAAGTGAGTGGAAACGAAGATCGTCACTCCTTGGTGACGCGACAGGTCGATGAGCAATTCCCAGAACTCGTCGCGGGCGACGGGGTCCACCCCGGATGTCGGCTCATCGAGCAGGAGCATGTCCGGCTCGTGTAGCACGGCAACGGCGAGCGAGAGCCTCTGTTTAAGGCCCAGGGGCAAATCTTGCGAGGGGGCGTGCAGGTGAGTCCGCAGGCCGAATTGATCGACCAGTTCATCGATCCGAGAACGTGCCCGTTCCCCGGGAAGGTCGAAGATCTTGGCGTGGAGATCGAGGTTCTGCTTGACGGTCAGCTCCCCATAGAGCGAGAACGCCTGCGACATGTATCCGACCCGATTCCGAGTGGCGAGGTCGTTGGCGTCCACGGGCTCTCCGAAGAGCTTCGCTTCGCCTTCGCTCGCCGGGAGCAGGCCGGTGAGCATCTTCATCGTGGTAGACTTGCCGCATCCGTTCGAACCGAGGAATCCGAAAATCTCGCCACGGTCGATGGTGAAGCTCACACGGTCGACCGCGACGAATTGCCCGAAGCGCTTGGTGAGAGCCTTGGCCTGGATGGCCGGCTCTCCCCCCGGATCAATGCGAGGCGGAATCACCAGGGCGCGTCGCCCTGCCGCCTCGGCACCTGGAAGGAGCGAGACAAAGGCGTCTTCCAGGTTGCTCGCGCCGGTTCGTTCCATCAACTGGGCAGGGGTGCCGGTGGCGAGGACGCGCCCGGCATCCATCGCGATGGTCCAGTCGAATCGCTGCGCCTCCTCCATGTAGGCTGTGGAGATGAGGACGCTCATGCCGGGGCGCTCGGCCCGAATGCTGTCGATCAGGTTCCAGAACTGCTGGCGGGAGAGGGGATCGACGCCGGTGGTCGGCTCGTCGAGGATGAGAAGATCGGGGTCATGGATCAGCGCGCCGCAGAGGCCGACCTTCTGCTTCATGCCGCCGGAGAGCTTGCCCGCGGGCCTGTCGGGAAAGGGACCCAGCCCGGTGGCTTCCAACAGCGCCCTGATGCGGGGCTCGCGCTCGGCGTCCGATACGCCGAAGAGTCTCGCGAAGAAGTCGATGTTTTCGAAGACGCTCAACTCGA
The DNA here is from genome assembly GCA_937997355.1 of uncultured Planctomycetales bacterium. GTDB lineage: Bacteria > Planctomycetota > Planctomycetia > Isosphaerales > Isosphaeraceae > CALKTZ01. Next base: position 1,958 of record CALKTZ010000892.1, read on the forward strand.
AGTAGAGGTTCTTGCCGAGCCCCTGGGGCATATAGGCGATCCGCGGGCAGACGGACTCGCGGTGCCCGGCATCGTTCATGTCGCCGCCGAGGACGCATACATCCCCCGATTGGATGCGCTTCGATCCGGCAATCAGGCCCATCAACGTCGACTTGCCCACGCCGTCGGGCCCGATCAGCCCGACCATGCAGCCGGCGGGGATCTCGACGTCGAGGCCATTCAGTGCGCGCACGGGCCCGTAGAGATGCGAAG
>CALKTZ010000893.1 GCA_937997355.1 uncultured Planctomycetales bacterium
AGAAGGACCCCGCACGCAGGCGCATCCTCGCCCAGAGCATCGCGCGCACCTGGGAATACTCCCTCGACCAAGAGCAGTCCATTCGGCCCGAGCATAGCCCCTTCTACAACTTCATCTACGGAGCGACCACCAAACGCCCCTGCGACGTCGGGGACGCCACTCAGACCCTCCAGGACTGGCCCTGGGAACTCATCGACTGGAGCTTGAACAACTCGCAACGGGATGATGTCGAGATCCAGACCCAACCGGGACTCGTGGAAAATCCATCTCAACTCGATCGAGTCCTCCCCGCTTCCGAACGGTATCAGGCGAGATGGAATACCAGCCCCTGGAAAGCCGATTTCGGGGGGAAGGGGGAGACCGAGACGGACGGGGTGATCTGGACGATCAGCTATTGGCTTGGGGTCCATCACGGATTTTTGCGGGCCGATCAATAAACATCCATTCGAATTCGCACGCGATTGGGAAGGGACGAAGAGTATGCGATCCATTCTGGCTTCCATCGCCTTTTCACTGTCCATGATCAACGTGAGCGTGGGACATGCCGCAGAATATCTTCAATTGATGTCCACTCGTTATCCGACGGGTGCCAAACTCCCCGACGATTTCAGCCCGCCGAGGCGCGCCGACGACATTGTCGAGTGGAAAACAATCCCCCAGGGTGCCAGGGTTCTTTCTTCGGGGCAGGCCGCCAACGGCGCGGTCTGGGTCCTCACCGACAAGGGGCCGTTTCGCGCGGATTCCCGCGACGGTCAGTACACTCCTCTTGATGTAGGACCGAGAATCCTGGAACCCGGTCAACCCAACGTCAATCCGTTCACGAAGATCAATGAGATCGTTAGCGATTCGCTGGGACACATCTGGCTCGCCACGACGCGCGGCATCTTCATCACGGACGGGAAGCAGTGGTGGCAGCCCCTCACACGCCGCGACGGCGTCCCCTTCGACTCCGTCCAATGCATCCACCTCGCCCCCAACGGCGACGTCTGGGGCGGGACCGTCGAAGGCGCATGGAGATTGCGCGACGGGCACTTCCGATACTTCTGGGGCATGCGATGGCTCCCGGGCAACCGCGTCAAAGCCATCTGGTCGGCGGAGGGGGGCAAGATCTGGATCGAGACCGACGCCGGACTCGCCTGCATCGAGGAGGTCCCCATGACCCTCGCGAAGAAGGCCGAGCACTACGACAAGATCGCCTGGGAGCGTCACAATCGAGGTGGTTTCATCAACGAGATTCACCTCAAGGTCCCCGGCGATCCCTCCAAGGGCTATACCTTCGAGGTCAGCGACAACGACGGCCTGTGGAACTCCATCTACATCGCCGCCCAATGCTTCCGATACGGCGCGACCAAGGACCCGGTCGCGCGCGAACACGCGAAAGTGACGTTCAACGCCCTGCTCGACCTCGAACGTAAATCCGGCATCCCCGGGTTCCCGGCCCGCGCCATGGCGACCGATGCCGAGGTGAAATCAGGAATTCACGGAGTGAACCTCAACGCCAAGGTCTGGGCGCCTGGGGTCGATGCCAGGTCCTGGTATCGCTCCAAGTTCGATCCCGATCTCTGGTGCAAGGGGGATACCAGCAGCGACGAAATCGACGGCCATTATTTCGCCTGGTATCTCTATCACGACCTCGTCGCCGACGACGCCGAGAAGAAGGAGATCGCCGCCGTCATCAAGCGCGTCACCGACTACATCATCAACAACAATCTGACCCTCGTCGATCACACCGGCATCAAGACCCGCTGGGGGATCTGGTCCCCCGAGTTGATCAACAACGACCCGCTTTATTACGACCTGCGCCCGCTGAACTCGCTGGAGATCCTCTGCTTCCTCAAGGTCGCCGCCCACATCACCGGTGACGACAAGTACCAGAAAGTCTATGACAATCTCGTCGAGGAGCACCACTACCTCCTCAACACCCTCATGATGCGACGCGGTGACTCCGGTCGCTGGCCCGGCATCAACCACTCCGACGACGAGCTCCTCTACATCGTCTACTACCCGCTCCTCATGCTCGAGAAGGACCCCGCACGCAGGCGCATCCTCGCCCAGAGCATCGCGCGCACCTGGGAATACTCCCTCGACCAAGAGCAGTCCATTCGGCCCGAGCATAGCCCCTTCTACAACTTCATCTACGGAGCGACCACCAAACGCCCCTGCGACGTCGGGGACGCCACTCAGACCCTCCAGGACTGGCCCTGGGAACTCATCGACTGGACCGCCCATAACTCCCAGCGGCATGACATTCTGGTTCAGCCGATGATGGGGGCGCGGCGATCTCGAGCCAAGCTCGACCGGGTCTTGCCGGCGTCCGAGCGTTCGCAAGGTCGGTGGAACAGCAATCCCTGGATCGCCGACAGCGGGAGTGACGGCAGCAGTGAAAACGACGGCGCCGCCTGGGCCATCGGGTACTGGCTCGGCGTCTATCACGGCTACATCTCGCCGAAGGACTGAGAACAGAGTTCGCAATAAATCGGCGAATCTTTTGAGCCGATTCGGTATTATAGCGCGGCCGTTCTCCCGCAACGGGCCGCGCTTGCATTTGCCTCGCGAGTGTCGGTAGGTCGGCTTCTCGGCCTGGCGAGGCGATCAACGAATCGGGGGTGCGGCTACGAGCGGCGTGGCAACCGGCATGTGATAAAGCATCAAATAGATCATGACCCCCGTGATCGAGACATAGACCCAGATCGGGAAGGTCACCTTCGCGATCTTCGCATGCCGCGCGAAATCCCCTCTCAGGGCGCGGATGAGAGTCAGCGTCACTAGCGGGACGACGCCGAACGTGGCGAGAACCGTGTGCGAGATCAGG
>CALKTZ010000894.1 GCA_937997355.1 uncultured Planctomycetales bacterium
AGCGAGGAGCGTTCAGAATGGAACGGTCGAAGCGAGTTCGGGTCTGGGGGAGCCTGGTGTTTTGTGCCGGTTGCGGGGCCTCGCGGGCGATCGCACAGGCGGAACCACCGCTACTCCCCCCCGAATTGATCGCGCCTTCCAGCGGGTCGCAAACCTCGACGGAGCCCGCGAAATCGACCGAATCGGCAAAATCGGCCGAAAAGCCGGCCACTGCGGCTGCCAGCTCCAGGCCCGCCGAGCCTCGACCGTTGCTCATCATTCCCGGCGTCACGGCCCCGAATTCGAGGAATCGGTCGGGATCTCCCCGCTCGGTTGAAATCAATCGAGCTCCGGCGGTCGTCGCGCCGGGCGACGAGACGACGGATACCCCCCGGCTCGAATCCCCCGCGCGATCGTCGTCGTCTGTCTCGCCGAGAAGCCCGGGTCAGGCCAGGAGAAACGTAACCTCGGTCCCGGATTCCACCCGTGGAACTTCGGCCTCCTCGCCGAATATCAACGTTCCGCTCAGCCTGGAACCGATTCCCGAAGGAGCTGAGGAGCTCGCGCCTCCGTCGGCCCGCGCCCTCGAGTTTCGTGAACGACCCGCGGGCCGTCCGACGCGGACTCCCACCACCACCATGACCGCCCCTTCGGATTCCGCCGACACGCCCGAGCGGACCCAGGATGCGGCGAACGCTCGACGAGGCTCGGCGATGGGGGGGATGTTCGGCCGCTTTCTCGATCCCGGTCGGATGGAGATGATGCGCCCCGCTCCACGCAATGAGGTCAAGGTGGAGCGCCGTTCCGACCCCGCCGCGGACACCGCGCTGCGTCGACGCATCGAGCATCAAATTCGCGAGCAACTCGGGGACAAGGTGAGCTCGACGGAAGTGCGAGTCGTCGGCCGCAACATCCTGATCCGGGCGCACGCCACGAGGTTCTGGCAAAAGCGAAGCGTCCGGAGGACCCTGGAATCGCTCCCGGGGACCTCTTCGTACCAGACGCGCGTTGAGATGATCGATTGAGCGGAGCTTCCCCGACCGTCGGATCGCCTGCCATCGGCATCCGACGTGGGAAATGCTCCGAGCCCATGCCCACGCCGGACGGCCTTGGTTCGCTTCACTTCTTCCTGAAGACGAAGATGTTGTGATAGGCCAGGCCCGGTAGATTGAACGCCTGCAACCAGAGCCGATTCCACCCGTTGACGACCGACTTGAACGGGCCCGGGGCATACTTCCACGTTTCCGTGGCCATGCTCGAATCGCGCCGGAAGAGTTCGCACGAATGCTTCGCGAACTCATTGATGAACCATTTGGCGTTGGTGTATCGCCAGAACAGGGTCTTGCCTTCGAAGTTCGAGGTGCATTCGTCGCCCGAGGGCTTGCGGGTGATGGTGATGCTGGGCTTGAACAGCGACCAGGCCAGCTTCATGCCCCGGGCCTCGGGGGACCCCTGGTTCAATTCCTCGAGCACGATATACCCGCCCGGCTTGACGACCCTGGACAACTCGGAGATCGCCCGCTCAAGTTCGGGGACGTGCATCAGCACCCCCTGGCATAGCACGAGGTCGAAGGAATTGGCAGGATAGGAAAGGTTGAGGATGTCTTCCCGCGTCGGGTTGATGTCGAGGTTGGCCTTCGCGAAATTCTCCCGGGCGAGGGGCAACACGGCCTCGGAGTAGTCGGCCGACGTGACCTTGTAACCACGCCTTGCAAGCCGGATCGAGTTGTAACCGGGACCGCATCCGATATCGAGCGCGTGGGATCCCTTCGGCTGGTTGATCCTGGCGACGAAGTCGTCGTAAATCCGCTCCCAGAGTTTTTCGATGCCTTCGACTCGGTACGTCGTCTCCCAGGCGTTGTGAATCCCTTTCTGGCTCACCAGATCCTTGACCCGATCTTGCAAAGTTTCCGTTTCGTTCGTCTTGTCTTGCAAAGTATCATTCATGTTTCAATACCTGGTTTTCCAGTCTTAGCAGGATATACGGTGAATGTCTTACATCTGATGATTATGATGGATGGGTCGACTCGATCCTAACGATGGTATTGGTTGTTATCAAATATAATGTCCCTCGATATTCGCCTGGGGCGTCGATGTTGAAACTTTCCGACACCGTACGTGAAATCGAATACTTCTAACTCCTAAACTTTCTATAGGACATCCTGCGCGATCGCGTCGGGACCGATACAATTCCTGCCGCGGGCCAGCATTTCATCGGCCATGATTCGTCCCTAAGTCATGATGCTGCTAAGGTTATGGGCTTGATGGTGAATCCCGGAATGCGATCATCGAGCTTGTAACGCCCAGAACTCGCCGGCGGAGCCACCTTGTGAGCCGAACTTCGCACGCACTTGTGTTCCATGGTCCGGGAACGCCATTCGAGCTTCGAGAATTTCCGACACCGATCCCCCAGAATTCCGAAGTACTGGTGGATGTGGTCGCGTGTACCCTTTGCGGCAGCGACCTGCACACCATGCAGGGGAAGCGGAACGAGCCCGTGCCGACGGTTCTCGGGCATGAAATCCTGGGCCGGATCGCGGCGTTTGGTCCGGATGCGTCAAGGCAAGATGCGGCCGGTCAGGCGATTGCTCCGGGGGATCGCGTCACCTGGGTGGTCGTCGCAAGTTGTGGTGAGTGTTTCCCTTGCCTGCATCACTTGCCGCAGAAGTGCGAGCGGAAGGTCAAGTACGGCCACGAGCGGCTCGCGCCTCGCCTCGAACTGACGGGGGGACTCGCGGAGCATTGCCTATTGTCGCCGGGGTCGGCCATTTTCCGAGTCCCCGATCAACTCTCGGATCAGGCGGTTTGCCCCGCCAATTGCGCCACAGCGACCGTGGCCGGCGCGATTGAAGCGGCCGGAGAATTGAGGGGGGGATCTCTCCTCATCATGGGGAGCGGGATGCTCGGCGTAACAGCCGCGGCCTGGGCGTCGTCGATCGGCTGCAAAAATGTGATCGCCTGCGACCTCGATCGATCCCGTCACGAGCTGGCCAGAAGGTTCGGCGCGACGCACGCCGTTTCGCCCGCTGAACTCGCCACTTGCGTCGACGAGGCGACGGGGGGGCATGGAGTTGACGCGGCAATCGAGCTCACCGGTTCCCCCGACGCTTTCGACCGCATTTTCCCGTTGATTCGTCTCGGGGGCAGTTTGGTCATCGTGGGGGCAACCTACCCCGCTCGCCCCGTGCTCCTTTCCATGGACCAGGTAATGCGCCGCTGCCTGACGATCCGGGGCTTGCACAACTATGCCCCTCGGCATCTTCGGGCCGCGATCGATTTCCTCGCGGCGCATCGCGAATTTCCGTTTTCGGAACTCGTCTCCGATTGGGTGCCGCTGGAGGACGTGGCGGACGCTGTCACCGGGGGGCTTCCGCAGGGCAAACTCCGCCTCGGGGTGAAGCCGCAAGGTCCTCGATCGTAATCGAAATGCGGGGAATATCGATCCGGCTCTCAGGCCGTTGTCGAACGGGCCCTACCGTGCCCGCTTGCCATGCCGCGCGTCGTCGAGGAAAATAGGGGATGACCGCCTCGCCCGAATCCTCAACGTTTCGGCATCCCTCGCGGCTGACTCTCCATTTGATTCTGGATATGAGGAACATCCCCCATGTTGCGACAGGTTGGCGTATTGGTCGTTCTCCTGGGGGGGCTCGCGACTGGAGCGATCGTTGCCGCTGAACCCGCGAGCCGGCCGGCACAACGAGAGCCGCTCCACGTCCTTTTTCTCGGGGACCGGGGACATCATCGGCCGGCCGATCGCGCCGCCCAGATCACGCCGGTCCTCGCCGGTCGGGGGATCGAGGTGACCTACACCGAGGATGTAAACGTCCTGGATATCGCCAAGCTCTCCAAGTATGATGCCCTGCTCATCTACGCAAACATCGAGCACATCACCCCTTCGCAAGAAAATGCGCTGCTGAGCTATGTGGAATCAGGCGGCGCTTTCGTCCCGGTTCACTGCGCGTCGTATTGCTTCTTGAACTCACCGAAGTACATCGCCCTCGTGGGGGCTCAGTTTCAACGGCACGGGACCGGCGAGTTTGAAACCGAGGTGGTGGATCCGAACCACCCGATCACGCGGGATTTGGAATCGTTTTACACCTGGGATGAGACCTACGTTCATCATCGCCACAACGAGCAAGGGCGTCATGTCCTCCAGGTCCGGGACGAAGGGAAAACAAAGGAGCCCTGGAGTTGGACCCGAGTCCAGGGGAAAGGCCGCATCTTCTATACGGCCTACGGTCACGACGGCCGAACCTGGCAGAATCCCGGATTTCATAATCTGCTCGAACGAGGGATTCGCTGGGCCTGTGCGAAGGAGGGTTCCGGCCGGACTGAAGGCATTTGCTTATGAGACGGCCAGCATCCCGTTCTATGCGCCTTCGAAGCGCTGGGGCTTTCAGGGAGAGCCGTTCAAACTGATGCAGAAGCCCATCGAGCCCGCCGAGTCGGCGCGGCACATGGTAGTCCCTGCCGGCTTCGAGGCCAAGCCGTTCGCCGCCGAGCCCGAGATCGCCAAGCCGATTTGCATGGCGTGGGATCATCGGGGGCGGTTGTGGATCGTCGAATCGACCGACTATCCGAACGTGAAGACGGCCGACAGCCGGGGGAAGGATCGCATCAAGATCTGCGAGGACACGAACGGCGATGGCAAGGCGGATCGATTCACGGTTTTCGCGGACGGCCTCAACATCCCGACGAGCCTGACCTTCTCGCATGGCGGGGTGATTGTCCACCAGGCCCCCGAAACCTTGTTCCTCAAGGACACAAATGGCGACGACCGGGCCGATGTCCGTCGGGTCCTCTTCACGGGCTGGGGAACTAACGACACCCATGCCGGGCCGAGTAACCTGCATTACGGGCTCGACAACTGGATCTACGGGATCGTCGGCTACTCGGCGTTCCAGGGAACGGTCGGCGGGGAACGCGTCCAGTTCCGACAGGGATTTTATCGATTCAAGCCCGACGGCTCGAAGCTCGAATATCTCCGCGCGACCAACAACAATTCCTGGGGTCTGGGGATGACCGAGGAAGGCTTGCTCTTCGGTTCCACGGCCAATGGCTGCGCGAGTGTGTTCCTGGCGATCCCCAACCGATACTACGAGTCGGTCCGAGGCTGGTCGGCGAGCGCGTTGGAGCCGATCACGGCATCGAACCAGTATTTCCCCGCCACCGACAAGATCCGGCAGGTCGACTGGCATGGCGGGTTCACGGCCGCCGCCGGGCATGCCATCTACACGGCCCGCGCGTATCCATCGTGGTACTGGAACAAGGCGGCATTCGTTTGCGAGCCGACGGGGCATCTCGCGGCCACCATGACCCTGCAGCCGTCGGGCTCCGGTTTTTCCGCATATTACGGCTGGAATCTCGCGGCCAGCGATGACGAGTGGACCGCCCCGATCGTGGCCGAGGTTGGACCCGACGGGCAGGTCTGGATGATCGACTGGTACAACTTCATCGTACAGCATAATCCGACCCCGCAGGGCTTCAAGACCGGCAAGGGGAATGCGTACGAGACTCCCCTTCGCGACAAGACACACGGCCGGATCTATCGGGTCGTCCACCGCGACGCTCCCGAGGCAACGACTCGCACCGTATCCCTCAACCCCGACGATCCTTCCTCCTTGCTGGCGGGGCTGAAGAGCGATAATCGGTTCTGGCGCTCGCATGCCCAACGTCTGCTCGTCGAGCGCGACAAGGGCGATGTGGTCCCCGCGTTGATCGCGTTGGTTCGCGATCGATCCGTCGACGCGATCGGCCTGAATCCGGCCGCGATCCATGCGATCTGGACGCTCAAAGGGCTCGGCCTGCTGGATGGAGGCAACGACGACGCACGACGGGCGGCGGAATCGGCCCTCGATCATCCCTCGGCCGGTGTGCGTAGAAATGCCTTGCTGGCGTTGCCGCGCGACGAGGCGTCCTCGGCGCGCATGGCTGCTTCCCAGACGCTGGCCGATCCCGACCCCCAGGTTCGCCTGGCGGCTTTGCTGACGATCGCCGATCTCCCCCCTGCTCCGGCCTCGGCGGTTGCCGTCGCCGATCTCCTCACGGCGGGCTCGATCCGGGGGGATCGTTGGTTGCTCGACGCGGCCACCGGCGCGGCGGCCAGGAATGACCTGGAATTCTTGAAGGCCGTCGCGGCGAAACATCCGAAGACGGAGAACAAGACGGACCTCCTCGCCGTCACGACTCGTGTGGCCGAGCACTACGCCCGGGGAGGGCCGGCGAATTCGGTGGGATCGGTCCTGGTCTCGATGGCCGGAGGAGAGCCGCAAATTGCGGAGTCCATCGTCTCCGGGCTGACGAGAGGATGGCCCAGGGGAGTTGCCGTGACCATCCCGGCCGATGTCGACGCCGCCATCCGACAACTCGCCAAGAATCTCCCGGCCGCCGGTCGCGGGGCGCTCGTCAATCTGGCCAGCCGCTGGGGCGTCGCGAGCCTGGAGCCGCTGGCGTTGGAGATTGCCGAGACGTTCCTGAAAACCGCCGGTGATGACTCTCAGGTCGAGGCCAAGCGGATCTCGGCCGCAACCGACCTGGTCGAGTTCCGACCCCGGGATGACTCCGTCCCGGGAAAGCTGATGGGACTGATCACGCCGCGAACGTCCCCGACCCTCGCCGCGGGCTTGATCGAATCGCTCGCCAAGGGGGAATCCCCGGCGGTCGGCCAGGCACTTCTGGAGGTTTTGCCGTCATTGACCCCCGGTGTGCGGCCACGCGTCACCAAGGTCTTGCTCGCTCGGCGCGAATGGACCGCGGCGCTCGTCGATGGCCTCGAACGAGGCGTGATCGGCGCTTCGGAACTCACCCTCGATCAGAAACAGGCCCTGGCCTCCTATCCCGAGGCGAAACTTCAGGAACGGGCCAAACGGCTCTTTGAACGAGGAGGAGGGCTCCCCGATCCCGATCGTCAGCAGGTGATCGACCGGATCGCACCGCTCGTGCTTGAGGGAGGAGATCCATCGGCCGGCAAAAAGGTCTTCGTCGAGCAATGCTCGAAATGCCACCGGCACGGTGGCGAAGGAGGACGTGTCGGCCCCGATCTCAGCGGCATGGCGGCGCATCCTCGGGCGGAATTGCTCGTCCACGTTCTCGATCCCAGCCGGAGCGTCGAAGGAAACTTCGTCCAGTACACCGTCGCCACCACGGACGGCCGGGTCGTCAACGGGCTCCTCTCATCGGAGTCGAAGAACGCGATCGAACTGACCGACGCCGAAGGGAAGCCGCACGTCATCGCGCGGGATCAGATCGATCAGATTGCCGCCTCGAAGAAGTCGCTCATGCCCGAGGGGTTTGAAAAGCAGGTGAATCCCGCACAGCTTGCCGATCTCCTCGCGTTCCTGACGAATCGAGGCAAATTTTTGCCGCTCGACCTTCGGAAAGTCGCCACGATCGTCAGCACGCGCGGGATGTTTTACGATCACGACGCCGATCCGGAACGGCTGATCTTCGCGGATTGGACCCCGAAGGAATTTGCCGGTGTCCCGTTCCTCCTCGTCGATCCCCAGGGGGATCGTGTCCCGAATGTCATCCTCTTGAATGGACCGAACGGGGCCTTTCCTCCCCGGATGCCCAAATCGATCGAGATTCCTTGCAACACCTCCGCGAGGGCGATCCACTTCTTGAGCGGGATCGGGGGTTGGGCGTATAATGGGGGAGAAGTTCATCCCACCGTCTCCTTGATTGTCCGCATACACTATTCCGGCGGACAGACCGAGGATCATCCCCTGAGCAATGGCGTTCATTTTGCCGACTACATTCGCGTCGTTGATGTCCCCGAATCCAAGCTCGCCTTTAAATTGCGCAATCAGCAAGTACGCTATTTTTCGATTCCCACCAAACTCGACCAGCGAATCGAGCACATCACATTGATCAAGGGCCCGGACGCGACGGCCCCCGTGATCATGGCCATCACGCTCGAATCTCGTTGAAAGCCGCGGCATGCCACTGGCAAGATCCGGGATGCTCGAACCCTGAGGATCAAATCGAATGAGTCGAACGTCCGGTTCCCCGAAGTTCGCCCTGTTGGCTGCGTTCATTATTGCCGCGATTGGCTGGGGTTGCGCCGCGATGGCCGCGTCGCCGAATTTCACCCCCGAGCAGGTGGAGTTCTTCCGGTCGAAAGTGCAGCCGATTCTGAACAAGCGTTGCCTGAAATGCCACGGGGGCGAGGCGAAAGTGCGCGGCAATCTGCGGGTGGACAGCCGGGAGTCCCTGGTGAAAGGGGGGGAGCTTGGGCCTGCGCTGAGCCTGGAGAAACCCGAGGAGAGCCTTCTCCTCCAGGCGATCAACTACGTCGAGTTGGAAATGCCGCCTAGTGGCCGGCTTCCCAAGGAGGAGGTCGATACCCTGACGCATTGGGTGAAATCCGGCGCGGCCTGGACCCCGGGGGCGGCCCCGGCTCCCGAGATGTCGAAGCCCGAAACGGCCAAGGCCGATTCTCCCGAAAATCATCGCGATTACTGGGCCTATCGTCCCCT
>CALKTZ010000895.1 GCA_937997355.1 uncultured Planctomycetales bacterium
CCGCTTGACCTGACCGATCGAGTGGCGCACCTTCGCGCTCGGATGTTCGATCACTTCATTCTGAATCTTGTCGATGTGGTCGTCGAGATCCTGAATCGAGTTCAGGGCCTGGTCGATCCCCAGCTCGAGAAACCGATAGAGGAGATGATCGGGGCCGTGCTGGAGCCGGTCGCGCGGATCTTTCTCGATGCTTTGCCGATCTTGATCGAACAGAGGGATCGGCTCGGTATGATATGTGATCAGGAAATTTCGGCCGAGAAAGATATCAAGCTCCAGGAGCTTGAACTCGACCGTGCCGGGCCTGATCGAGCAGACGTGGAAGACGATGTAAAGATACTCACCCCAATCGTCCACCTTCGGGATATGAGACTCGATGAGAGCGTCTTCGATCGCCAGCGGGTGAAAATGGAACGCATTTCGGAGGAGTTCCTCAATCTTCTGATGGGATTCTCCTTCCGGTAGCTCGATGTCGACCCAGAGCGTTCCCTTCGTATCCGCGATGGCTTCGTCGAGTTGCTCCACCGGCAGATTCAGTTCAAGCTGCCCGGAACCATTGCGATAGATGCATCGAATCTTGGCTCGCGGAGGCGTCGCCGCTACGCTTGATACCGTCATGGGCGAAGTCATGGCTTCGTTCCGGATTCGGCCGAGGAGGCCGGGTTTGCCGCATTCCGTCTTGCCTGGTAAGAGACCAATTCCTGAATCAATTCCAGGTTCAGCTCACTGGGCTGCTCGGGAATGGTCTTTCGGATTGCGGGCGGGAATGAGCCGAAGATCCTCCTCGCATCTTTCGGACTGATCGGGAATGGCTCCACGACCGTGATATCCATCAGTCGGATGGCGACTTCGCCAATCGGCACGTGGTCGGCCTCGAAGGAGCCATTTTCCTGAATCCTGGCCGAACGTTGGGTTCCAACCGTACCCTCGGCGGGGATGAATTCGATCCAACCTCCTCGAACGGGGGTCTCCAATTGCTTCACCGTGCCGCGGACGCGCGTGGTCCGCATCGGTTCCGGCCCAAGCTCTTCCGCGCAACCTCCCAGCGGCAAGACTGCCGCGATGGCCAGGAGCCAATTCCGCAAGCAGCCATCCCGGAGAAGGTATTTCATCGAGAAGCCCAACCGAGAATGGAAAAAGGCACGAGGATCTTGAGTAATGTCGTCACTGAGATTCGGGCTGTTCCAAAAGGGCTGCCGCCAAGGTGCCTTCGACGGATCCGGATTCCAGCCATGAGCGAAACGGGGCGATCGCATTTCGCGGGATCGCGGCGTCCATTTCTCGAATCGGTTCCGTCAGCCGCAGCAATCGACCGCCGCGACGGCCTCGACCCGCATGGCCGCCGAGCGACCGATCCTCGGCAATCAGGATCCCACCCGACTGTCGCTCGCCTGCCAGATGCCGAGATCTTCCGAGCAGCAGCAAGATTCCGCCGCTTTGGTTGAGGCCGGCGCGCTCTGCGGCGGAGCCGACGATGATGATCGATCCGCCCCGCTGGGAAACCCCCGCGCAGGCCCCGGCGTTTCCCAGGATGAGAACCTGCCCGCCGATCAGATTGCTGCCGGTGCCATCCGCGGCGGAGCCGACGCAAACGACCTTCAATTCCGGTGCATTCAAACCGGCGGCCAGTTCCGGACCGGCGTTCCCCTCGATCTCGATTGTCGCCTGCCAGGAGCCGGAAAGGCCGGCGAGCAATAATCGCTGACTCTCGACGCCGATCAGCCGGATATGGCGTGCTCCCTGGTCCAGGAGTTGAATCAGCTCGGCGTTAATCCGCTGATAGTCCCGAATATCCGGGACGTCGATGACCGCGTCGGGTGAAGGGGGGAGAGGCACGCTCGATCGCCAACTCTCAGTTTTGTCCACCGGGACCCTCGGCTAAGGTGGGGTCAGCCCCACCGGGAATGAGTCGTCGATCCTTGGGGGGATTCTTTTCCAGGTAGGTCTTCAGGGCCGCCACGCTATCGGCGAGCTCTTTTTTCTTCGCGGGAACCTGCCCCGAACCGGACCGAATCAGCTCGATCGCGGGCTTGGCGATCGCCTTGATGAGCGTGAGCATTTCCTGAATTTTGGTCTGGGCCGGCGGTAGCGCGTTTCGAATCAGACCGCCGTCGCGAGCGGAGGGGGTCCCTTCGAATGCCTCCAGGATTTGACCGATCAGGAACGCCGCGTAATACTCGGATCGAATCCGATTGTCCGAAAACAGCGTGCCGATCTTGTCGCCAAGCTCGACGGCCACCTCGGCCGTGGTGTAGGCGATCGCTTCATAATTGTAGTCATTGACGGCGGCGGAAATCTGCAACTGTCCCAGGGCTCGTGCTGCCTCGGCACGCACTTCCGGCTTCAACTTATTATTGGCGAGGAATCGCATCGCGACATTCGCGATTTCCAGGTTCTTCGGGGCGGCGGGGGAATGCCCCTGTCGAAGCTCTCCCAGGACTTCCAGAGCCCGAATCTGACCGGGCCAGGGGAGATTCTTATCCTTCTCGAGTGTCTCGGCGATCACCTTGGCGGCGTTGTACTCGACGTCCGCG
>CALKTZ010000896.1 GCA_937997355.1 uncultured Planctomycetales bacterium
ATTGACCCGAATCCGGTCGCTGATCCAGGGTGTGAGGCACAAAACGGTGGGCCTCCTTGGTGGTAATTGTTCTATCGTCGGAATCGCCGGCCGAATTTGGCGGAATCCTCGGAGAAAGAGCCGAAAACTTGGAGCATGTTCCGCTGAGAGGAAATAAGCTGGTCTCGGTGGAATTGAACGAATTTGCTCCTGATGCGGCCTCAGAAAATCCGATCAGATGTGACGATTGATCGGTATTGATGGCTGCGCGCGGTGGAGACGAAAATCGGATCGGGCTTTCCGAAAAATCGTCTCTCGGCGGCATCAGGACTTTTTATCAAGGTCCGTATGCCCCGGTCTGTTTTCTCGGCGCGGCACCCGTGGCCCGAATTGGGTTCGTTCGGCTAAAATGATCGTTGGCCAAAGTGAACCTGGATGCCGTTTCGTGCCTCAAACGAAGACAGCCTCGACCGGTTTTCCCCTCGCGAACCAATCCTGCTTATTTCAAGGTCAGGAAGAATCTGACGATGTTCGACCCAATCAATGATACGGGTTCCGAAGAGCATGAGTCGACCGAGCACTACGACCTCGAAGTGGCTCCCCGTGTTCGCAACCTTCCTCCTTACCTCTTTGGAAAAATCAACGAGGTTAAGTATCGGAAACGCCAAAAAGGGATCGATGTGATCGATCTGGGGATGGGAAACCCCACCGATCCTCCCCAGGATTGGGTGATCGAGAAGCTCCGAGAAGCGGTGCTCGACTCTCGGAATCATCGCTACAGCGTGGCAAACGGAGTATTCAATCTCCGCAAGGAGGTTGCGAATCGATACAAGGGTCGATTCAACGTCAATGTCGACCCCGACCATGAAGTCGTCGCGACCATCGGCTCGAAAGAAGGTTTCAGTCACATGTGCCTGGCTCTGCTCGGAGCAGGAGACACGGCCATCGTTCCCGCCCCGACGTTTCCGATTCACAGCCACGCCATCGCGCTGGCGTCGGCGAACGTCATTTCCATCGACGTCCGCGACCCTCAAGTCTTCCTCACTCGCGTCGCCCAGGTCTGCGAAAGCCTCTATCCCAGGCCGAAGATCCTGGTCCTCAACTTCCCCCACAACCCCTCGGCGACGGTCGTTGAAGCTGCATTCTTCGAGGAGGTTGTCGCGCTGGCGAAGAAATACCGCTTTTTTGTGATCCACGACTTCGCTTACGGCGACATCGGCTTTGACGGCTATCAGCCCCCGAGCTTCCTTTCCGTCAAGGGGGCGAAGGGGGTCGGCTGCGAGTTCACCACCATGTCGAAGGGTTACAACATGGCGGGCTGGAGAGTCGGCTTCGCGGTCGGCAATCGCGACATGCTCGCGGCCCTCAAGGCGATCAAGGGCTACTACGATTATGGGATCTTCCAGGCCGTTCAAATCGCCGCGATCGTCGCGATGCGGCACGGTGAAACGGCCCGGCTCGAACAGGTCGCGGAATATCAGAATCGTCGCGATGTGATGGTCCGCGCCCTCAAGCGGTTGGGCTGGGAGGTCGAAAGCCCTAAGGCCGGCATGTTCGTCTGGACCCCGATGCCCGAGCCCTGGCGATCTCAGATGGGATCCATCGATTTCGCGATGAAACTGCTCGAAGAAGCCAATGTCGCGGTGAGTCCAGGGCGAGGCTTCGGCGAAACGGGCGAAGGATGCCTCCGCCTGGCTCTCATCGAAAATGAACACAGATTACGTCAGGCTGTCAGACAAATCGGTCGCTGCCTCAAGCGGGAAACCGCGATGAGTTGATTAATCAAGGAAAACGGCGCAATCGACCAGATCTCAGGATCTCAGCGATGCTGTTGGCGAACGGGCTTCTCGTCCCACATGCCCTTGCATCCCGGCGAGAGGCCCGCGGGCCGTACTGATGAGGCAAGTTGACAAACTGATCCTGGTGGCGGAAACCGATCAGACTTTTACAAGTCGCGGGTCGCTGTGGGTCGGCAAATGTCTCATCTGTAACGGCCCGATCGCATTCGACGCGAAAACCGGCGAAGGCGCAACCCTTGAGCATATTCGCGCGCGATCGCGGGGAGGCTCCGACGAGCCGGAGAACCTGGCGATCGTCCACGGAAGTTGCAACTGGGAAAAAGGAAGGCGCTGGGACCAGAAGCGTCGAAGATCGCTCGAAGAGTATGATATGCTCGTCGAACGACTGCTCGAAAAACGACGCCAACGCTGGCGTGACGATCGTACTCCGCCCCGTCTCCATGAAAACGTTTGATCCATGTCATTCGATCTGATTGCACAGCTACTTGTGACCTCATCAATCTTTGTGTAAATTCTGTTCAACAGTCGCGCCGACTGTCCCGCCATCCCTCCTGTTGCCCTTGCTACGATCTGCCTCATTTACAGGAGTCGATGCCATGAATCGGCTCTTTCCGCTGCTTGGCTGGATCCTTTCGCTCATTGCCGCGATCTCCCCGAAGTTCGTCCTTGCGGACCAAGCAAGGGTCGACTATGCGCGGCAGATCAAGCCGATCCTGAGCAAGCACTGTTATGCCTGCCATGGCGGTTTGCGCCAGAAGGCCGGGCTACGCCTCGACACGGCGGCACACATTCACAAGGGGGGGAAGGGGGGGCCGATCATCACGCCGGGAAGCGGAGAAGAAAGCCCGCTTCTGGAACGGGTCATCGCGACGGACGCGGACCGAATGCCCCCCGAAGGTGAGGGAGAACTCCTCACACCCGAGGAATCGTCCCTCCTCAAGACCTGGATTGACCAGGGGGCCGACGGACCGGCCGACGAATTGCCGGAGGCCGACTCCCGAAATCATTGGTCGTTCCGACCTCCGACGAAAGCGAAGATTCCCCAAACGACAGCCTCGTGGATTCGTAACCCCGTTGACTCTTTCATCGCGGCGGAACATTCCAGAAGGAAACTCACCGCCGAGCCGGAGGCGGATCGCTCGACATTGCTGCGACGCGTGACGATCGACCTGACCGGCGTCCCCCCCACGCGTCAGGAACTGGCCGAATTTCTCGACGATTCTTCGCCTGACGCCTACGAAAAGGCCGTCGATCGACTCCTCGCCAGTTCAGGATATGCTATCCGGTGGGGCAGACACTGGATGGACATCTGGCGTTATAGCGACTGGTATGGGCGACGTGATACGGGCCAGCACCGCAATAGCCGGATGCACATCTGGCGCTGGCGCGATTGGATCCTTGAAGCGGTTGCAACCGACAAGCCCTACGACCAGATGATCGTGGAAATGCTTGCCGGGGATGAACTCGATCCGACCAACACCGAGTTGCAAAGGGCAACCGGTTATCTGGGCCGAAGCTATTATGTTTACAACAGGAATGTCTGGATTCAGGACACCATGGAATTCATGTCCGCCAGCTTCCTCGGATTGACGATGAAATGCGCCCGCTGCCACGATCACAAATATGATCCGATCACTCAGGATGACTACTACCGCATGCGGGCGATCTTCGAGCCGCATGACGTGCGAGTCGACCGAATCCCCGGCAAACCCGAAACGCTCAAGGTGAGCAATCCCGCCGGGACTGCCCAGATGGAAATCCTCAAGGACGGGCTCGACCGGGTTTATGATCGCGACCTGGATGCACCTACCTATATCTTTCTCAAGGGAGATGAAAAGGCTCCGGTCAAGG
>CALKTZ010000897.1 GCA_937997355.1 uncultured Planctomycetales bacterium
TCGGTCTCGATCTGGGTGTACGCCTTCAACAAGCTCGACGGAATCTTGTCGGTATCGATCCGGATCGCCAGGTGGAGCGCATCATTGATCACGTTCTTGGCGAGGTCGAAATCGAGGTCGAGGACATGCCCCCCCGCCGACCAGCCGAAGGTGATGCCGTCGACCGGGTCGGACGCGGTATGGCGCCCGACCGCGTGCTGCTCCACCAGATTGATCGCGTCGTCGCCGAACGGCAGCGGCGAATCCCCACTCACCCGGAACCGAACGAACGAAACGCGACCGTTCAGAAAGCCCATCGAAGCTCCTCCTCAAGTCCAGCCAAGGCCGGGGATTCAGCTTCCCCGGCGATCGTCCAATCCCCCCTGTCATCGGGAAAACGCGAAGGTACACTTCACCCCGGACGGGCGGCTCTGAACTCGGGACCTCGGTTTGCGATCGTCCTGTCGATCAGGTGAAGTTGGTGAACTGGAGCGGGTATTCCGGCCCATTCTCCTTGAGGTGAGCGATCACGGCCTGGAGGTCGTCAACCTTCTTCCCCGTCACCCGGACCTTGTCGTCCATGATCTGGGCCTGGACCTTGATCTTCATCTGCTTGATGTCCTTGACGATCTTGCGAGCGTCCTCGGAATCGACCCCCGAATGCAGCTTCAACTTCTCCCGGACCGTGTCGTGCGTGGCATCCTCGATCTTGCCTCGGATGAGCGAGTTCGCCGGAACCCCCCGCTTCGCCATTTTTTCCTTGAGGACCTGGAGGACCGCTTCCAGTTGACCCTTATGGTCGGCCATGAGGGTCAGCTCGTTATCTTTCTTATTGAATTCAATCGAGACGTGCGTCCCCTTGAAGTCGTAGCGTACGGCCAGCTCATGCTGGGCCTGGACGACCGCGTTGTGCATTTCCGCGTGGTTGATCTCGCTGACGACGTCGAATGAGTGGTTGGCGGCCACGGATTGCCCCCGATCGACAGCGAACGGCCGTCGGCAGACATCTGCGATGATGGAAATGGTCCTTGATCCATTCATCTTAGCGGCGAAGCACCGCGCAAGCATCGGCAGGTTTCAATTCGGCGGCCGGAGATCGACGCTGAGCCGGGGAAAACCCTCGGTAATCAATATTCAGACGATCTCGCCGAACTGGTTGTTGATTCGGGATGGGATTGTCCGACACCTGTCACTTGAAGTTCTGAGACAGTTGTACTAGGATGCTTCGGCGAGGAAGGTGTTGTTTGGCGAAAATCATGGATGGATGAAAATCCCGCTGGCCGCTTTGTCCTCACCTGACGCTTCTTATAGAAATGTTCGCGAAGGACGATCGCCATCGTTTTTTCCGGAAAGCCTCGCGGAAGCCTTTCCGGATTGCCGGTTCGACGTGCTCACCCCGGGCGAGGCGGCGTTTACGCGTGGCGGTGCGGGTTTTACCCTCCCGGGATTGGTCTTGATTGAGGAGGAATGTGCGTGGCGCCTCAAGTCCTTCGACACCCTCGGCATGGCCGGGGATTCACGTTGATCGAGCTCCTGGTTGTCATCACGATCATCGCCATCCTGATCGCGTTGCTCCTGCCGGCCGTGCAGACGGCGCGTGAGGCGGCGAGGCGAATCCAGTGCACGAATCATCTGAAGCAGCTCGCCCTGGCCTGCCAGAATTACGCATCGACCTATAGCGTCTTTCCCCAGGGGGATTGGTATCAGTTCTATCTGCTCGACGACGGCTCGCGGCCGATCCCGCGCTACTTCGGTTGGGCGCATTCCGGCGGCTTCTTGCTGATGCTGCTTCCCTACTTCGAGCAGGGGACCGTCTACAACGCGTTCAACGCCTCGTTCCATCCCTACCAGCCGACCAACAGCACGCTGGCGGGAGTAAGCCTCTCGGTCCTTCACTGCCCGAGCGATCCCCCGGTGGCGAATCGCCTGACCCTCGCCGACGACAGCCTGTTCAATGGGGGTTACGGCGTCTGGCCGTCGAACATGCTGCCGCACTACATCGGGCTCAGCTCGTATACCGGGAGCGTGGGGTACTACACCCCCTACCCGAACGGTTATCCGAGTCCGCCCGGCTCCGACCCCAATGAGGCGGCCGAGATCGCGCAGGGGAACGGCATCTTCTACTTCGGCCACGCGGTCGGGATCGGCGAGGTGACCGACGGCACGAGCAATACCTTGCTCGTCGGCGAGCATGCCTATGGGGTGTTGCACGGCAAGGACCAGCAGGTTTGGCACTGGTGGCATTCGGGGGCATACGGCGATTCCGGATACACGAGCCAGGCTCCGATCAACCAGATTATGCGCGACCGCGTCAATTACGAGACCCTGGCCGGCGGCGGCTCCACGGCGATCGGCGGGGCGTCGAGCTTTCATAATGGCGGGGCGAATTTCGCGTTCTGCGACGGCTCGGTGAAGTTCCTCAAGGAGACGATCGACAGTTGGCAGTTGAACCGGGCGACACAGCTCCCCGCCGGGATGAGCAGCTTCGCGGGGCTCTCGTTCCTGGCCCCCAATACCTACATCGGCGTCTATCAGAAGCTCTCGACCCGCAACGGCGGCGAGGTCATCAGCGCGGATCAATATTGATCCGGACAGCCTGCGCGGATCGGGATGGATGGAGCTGCCGGCAAGGGGAAACGCCTCTTCGGTCGTCGGTGACTGACGGAGGGTTAAGCATCTGCGAGGGGAGATCGGCGATGCGATCGAAGAAGGACGACGAGATTGAGCGCATCCGAATGCTGCACGTGATCCACGCGGTGCTCGGCGTGTTCTTGATCCTGGGAGGAATCCTCAAGCTTGCGGCTTCAGGGGTGGGCATGCCCCAGGCCGATTTCACGACGTTCCTCTCGATCCTGCTCGCGATCGCGGAGATCCTGGGGGGGCTGTGGATGGTGGCCGGCTACGACCCGGTGCGAACCCGCCCGTGGGTTGTCGCGGCGTTCGTGGGGCTCTGGGCCACGAGCGCGTTTCAGGCGATCACCGGCAAATGTTCGTGCGGCTGCTTCGGTAACTTCTCGGTCAACCCCTGGTTCGTGATGCTGTTCGATCTCGCGGCGGTGGCCATCCTGCTGAAGTGGGACGCGAACGTCAAAGGCAACCAGGATTTCCTCGATACTCCGGGCCGGGCGGTCAAGCTGGCGGTCGTCGCGCTGGTGATGATCCTCCTCGGCCATCTCACGCAGTCTCCCCTTTCCGTGGCAGGGACCGCGACTCTGGCCGGTCGCCCGTTGAAAAACGTCGACCTGGAGCTTCGGAATGACAACTTCGTGACGACCATCCAGACCGACGAGGAGGGACTCTTCGAGCTTCCCCCCGTCCGGCCCGGGACGTACGCGGTGACCCTCTTCGGGCGAGGAACGCTCCTGAGCCCGGACGGGAAGCCGCCGGCACCGGCTCGCCCCGCGCTCCCGAAAACGTCGAAGCGGATGACGACCACGCAGAAGAAGGCGTTCCTGGATGCTCGCAAGGCCGCCGAGGAAGCCGGAACCGACGCCGACGCCGCCACGATCTGGCTCAAGCTCTCCAACTGCTCCGACTCCGACGTGAAGGTCGAGTACAAGTGATCGACGGGCTCGGCCGAGCATCAGCTTTCCAGGAATTTTGCATTCGGCGTTGTCGCGCGAAAACAGGGACAGGCACGGCGCTTCGCT
>CALKTZ010000898.1 GCA_937997355.1 uncultured Planctomycetales bacterium
AGGCTTGGTCCCGACGTAAAGCGTCGCGATGCCGAAGGTGAGGGGATATTGCATCAACTCGGTCAGTCCTCGCGACGCGAGGCGGTCGAGCATCGCCTGCCCGTCGGGAAATCGGAGGACGCTGGAAGGGAGGTAATGATACGCGTCGTCCGAGTTGGGAGCGACCGCCTGGCCGATCCTCGGCAGGAGATGACGAAAGAACGCCAGATAGAACGAACCGAGAATTTTCCCCCGAGGCCGGGAGAATTCCAGGATGGCGACCTTCCCCCCGGGTTTGGCCGCTCGGATCATCTGGTCGATCCCGCGATCGGTATCTTGCACGTTCCGCAGCCCGAACGCGACGCAGACCACGCCAAACCGATCCGCCGGGACGGGGAGACGCTGGGTGTCCCCTTCGATCAGCGTGATGCGATTGGACGAGCCGGCCTTGCGCGTTTTTTCCAGGCCGACGAGGAGCATCTCGCGACAAAAATCGGTGCCTACGATCGGCGATCGCCCCCGGCCCGCGCGATCGTAGGCGATCGCGAGGTCCGCCGTGCCGGTGCAGCAGTCGAGGATCGGCACCCCCGGTTCCGGGGGGACCATCTTCGTGGTGAAGGTCCGCCACGACCTGTCGATATTCAGGCTCAGCAGATGATTGAGGAAATCATAGCGGCGGGCGATCGAGCCGAACATCCGGCGAACCCGGTCCGAAGACTTGTCGATCGGAGCCTCCGAGGGGGCCTGACCGGGGCTGGAATCGTGCTCAACGACAAGACCCGAAGGACCATCGCCCATCACTTGACCTCAAACAAACCGAGATTGGCTGGCGGAATTAGCAGCGACCGACGCGCCGCCCGCGCGGTCGCAATCAACATTGTGTGCGCCGGCGGTGTCCGAAACAAGCCGAGGTTCGCCCGGGCAAGCCCTCTCACCGGGGTCGGACTTCGAGGCCAGGCCTCGTGGAAAGCCTTTCCTGGGGACTGGTCCGTTCGGAACATATCGGTTACTGTATGTCCTATTGCGTATGCCCCCGAGATCGTGTCGCCTCGGAGTCGGTCGAGAAGGGGGCGCCTGCCTGATTTTTCTCCAATCCGCTCCTGCCAAGAGGTCAGCCTGTGAACGGCCATCGACCCTGGTTCCGCTCGCGATCGTGCCGCGCGATTGCTCTCTCCTTGACGGTCCTCCTTGCCGGTTCGGCCGATGGCGGTGACGAACCGATCGGAGGGGCTCCATCGTCCCCGGCCCGGGCGGTGGATTACACCGTCCAGGTGAAGCCGATCTTGACGAAACACTGCGTCACTTGCCATGGAGAGGCCAAGCCTCGCGGCGGGCTTCGCCTGGATACCGCCAAATCGGCCATGCGAGGGGGGAAGGGGGGGCCGGCGATCGTTGCCGGCAAGGCCGACGAGAGCGAGCTGATCGCCTCGCTGAGCGGCGAGGGATCGACCGAGCGGATGCCGCTGAATCGCCCGCCACTCTCCGAGGCCGAGATCAAGATCCTCAAGGCCTGGATCGACCAGGGCGCGCAGGCCCCCGCGAACGAGATCCCCGGAAAGCCCGAGAAGACGATTCATTGGGCCTTCGTGCCTCCGGTACGTTCTCCGGTTCCTTCGGTCTCCCGCCCCGAGAGTGCGAGAAATGAGATCGATCGATTCATCCTCGCCAGGCTCGACCGCGAGAAGCTTGCGCCTTCACCGGAAGCCGATCGCGCCACCTTGCTGCGACGCCTGAGCTTCGATCTGATCGGCCTCCCCCCGAGCCAGCGGGAACTGGCCGAATTCGTGGCCGATTCGCGCCCGGACGCGTACGAACGAGCCGTCGAACGGCTGCTCGATTCCCCCCATTTCGGCGAACGCTGGGCACGTCCTTGGCTCGACGAGGCCCGCTACGCCGACTCCAATGGCTTCAACATCGACGCGCCCCGTTCGATCTGGAAATACCGCGATTGGCTGATCTCCGCGCTCAATCGAGATTACCCTTTCGATCAGTTCGTCATCGATCAGATCGCGGGAGATTTGCGCACCGGCAGCACGCCCGATCAGATCATCGCTACCGGATTTCATCGGAATACCCCCATCAATCAAGAAGGGGGGATCGATGTCGAGCAATTCCGAATCGAGTCGATCGTGGACCGGGTCGCCACCACGGGGACCGTCTTCCTCGGGCTGTCGATCGGCTGCGCCCAATGTCACGATCACAAGTATGATCCGATCTCCCAGAACGAATATTATCGGCTCTTCGCCTTCCTCAATAATGTCGACGAGCCCGACTACGAAATCGGCACGCCGGAACGGTTCGCGAACCGCGAGCGTGTTCGAGGCGAGATCGCCGATCTCCATCGCGAGCTGGAGGCCAAATTCCCCGACCTGGACGCCCGGGAGAAAGCCTGGGAAGGGGCCCTGAAGCTCGAATTCACGCAGGCCCAGGCCGCCGATGTGCGAGCGACCTTCGATACCCCTCGCGAGAAACGAACCCCGGTCCAGCGCAAGCTGATGATCGAGCTGATGCTCGGCCTCGAACCCGCGTTCAAGTCCTTCGGCGATCGCTTGAAGTCGCTCAACGCCAAAGAGCCGAAATTCGTCACCACGATGATCGTCCGCGAACGGGTGAAAGACCCTCGCGTCAGCTATATCCATCTCGGCGGCGATTTCACGCGCAAGGGGGCCACCGTGACTCCCGGCGTCCCGGCGGTCCTCCCGGCGATTTCCCGTTCGGAGGGGGAGGATCATCCGCCGAACCGGCTCGACCTGGCGGAATGGCTGGCGGACCGGCGGAATCCGCTCACCGCCCGCGTGATCGTCAACCGGCTCTGGCAGATGTACTTCGGCCGAGGGATCGTGGAGACCGACAACGATTTCGGGACCCAGGGGACTCCGCCGAGCCATCCCGAACTTCTCGATTGGCTCGCCTGCGAGTTGATGGACCGAGGCTGGAGCCTCAAGTCGATTCATCGGCTGATCGTGACCTCGGCGACCTATCGACAGTCCTCGTTCGCCCGGCCCGACGGCCAGGCGGTCGACGCGCGCAATCGACTACTTTGGCGGCAATCGCGGCTCCGACTCGATGCCGAATTGATCCGGGATTCCGCCCTGGCGGTGAGTGGCCTGCTCACGCGCGTGGTCGGGGGGCCGAGCGTGTTTCCGCCGCAGCCCGACGGGGTAATGACGCTCGGGCAGATGAAGCGGTCCTGGGTGGCCGACACCGGCCCCAACCGTTACAGGCGTGGCCTTTATACGTACTTCTGGCGGGCGACCCCGCATCCGTTCCTGACCGTCTTCGACGCCCCCAATGGGACGCAATCGTGCACCCGGAGGCTCCGGTCGAATACGCCGCTCCAGGCCCTCACGCTCCTCAACGATCAGTCGAGCATCGAGATTTCGGAGGCGCTGGCCGGGCGCATCCTGCGGGAACGCCCCGACCCTTGCACTGCGGAGTCGAGAATCCGGCATGCCTTCGCCCTCACCCTCGGGAGAGAGCCGTCCGGGCGTGAGCTGGCGACGATGCTCCGGTTCGTTGCTCAGGAGGGCAGGGGGGGCGGCGACGGGGAATCTCTGGGGGGTGACCGATCCGATCCCCACATGGCCGCCAACGCCGCATGGGTCGATCTCGCGCGAATCCTGCTGAACCTCGACGAATTCATGACTCGCG
>CALKTZ010000899.1 GCA_937997355.1 uncultured Planctomycetales bacterium
GGGACAGGCACGCGGAGTACCGGCGAGCCGGTCCCGTTTTCGCTCCGGCTTCCGGGACAGCGTAGGCTCACGGGCTCTTGCGCGAGACCTGATGATGCCCCAGGTCTCCGAGGCCGAACAGGTGCCGCACGGCGTTGAGCAGCGGGTGGGAATGATGCTGGCCGTGCGGCGGGGCCTCGGGGATGCCGAAGCCGCGCGCCGGCTCGGTGGCCGCCGATCGGACGGCCGCCCTCGGCCGGTGCAGGAGCTGGTTCTGGAACCTCATGAACATGTGCTCGATCGCCTGCCGATCCTCGTCGGAGAGGTTGGGGCGGCCGGCGAAGAGGGCGTCCAGCTCGCGGCGGCGGGTGGCGTCGGCCTGGCTGCCGAGCTGCTGGAGGATGGCTCCGACGTCCTGCTGGTGGCGGAGGAACGCGAAGCAGGCGGTGGCCTCGCGCTCGATGATCGCGACGGCGGGGTCGATCCCCTTCTGGCGTTCCAGCCGGTTCTGCTCGGCCTGGGCGCGGAGGTCGTCGACGTTGTAGAGCATCACCTGGTCGAGGTCGCCGATCTTGGGGTCGAAGTCGCGGGGGATCGCGATGTCGAGGATCAACGCCAGGCGGTTCCGTCGGGCGCGCTGGACCCGGAGGAAATTATCGTAAGAGACGATCGGCTCGGCGGCGGCGGTCGTGCTGATGATCAGGTCGGCGGCGATCAGGTGCTGGTGCAGGTTCTCGAACGGGATGGCCTGCCCCTTCCAGCGGGCGGCGGCGGCCTCGGCCTTTTCGAGATTCCGGTTGGTGATCAGGATTCGGCCCGGCCGGAGCGCCTCCAGGTGGCGGAGGGTCAGGTCCCCCATCTTCCCCGCGCCGATGACGAGCACGGTCTTGTCGGCGAAGGTGTCGAAGACCTCGCGCGCGACGTCCACGGCGACGCTCGCCACCGAGAGCTTCCCCTGGTCCATCCCGGTCTCCTCGCGGACCTTCTTGCCGACGTGGAGCGCCCGCTGGAACAGCGCATTGTGGACCTGGCCGACCGTCTTGCGGTCGACCGCCGCGCCGTAGGCGTCGCGCACCTGGCCGAGGATTTGCCCCTCGCCGAGCACGAGGCTCTCCAGGCTCGCGGTCACGCGGAACAGGTGATCGACGACGTGCTCGTCGCGATAGCGCATCAGGTGGCCGGCGAAGGCTTCCGGGGCCTCCCGGTGGAAGTCCGCGAGGAACTGCGCCAACAGGTCGACCTCGGGCAGGCCGTCGGAAGCTCCCGCCGCGTAAACCTCGACGCGGTTGCACGTCGAGAGGATCACGAACTCGTTGCCGGGGAAGGCCCCCGAGAGGGCGTCGAGCCCCTCGACCAGCTTGTTCCCCTCGAAGGCGAGGGCCTCGCGAACCGACGCGGGTGCCGAGCGATGATCGACCCCAAGGGCCAGCAAGCTCACGCTCAAGGATTCACCACTCCTTCCGTTGACGACGACGCCGCCGGCCCGGCCTTGACCGGCACCCGGCGGACGTTGTGGGTCGTGGGGAGGCTCAGCGCCGAGATCCCGACCCAGGTGAAGACCAGGAATCCGAACGCGACGATCGAGAGGAGCATCACCCCCCGGCCGCGCATCGCGGGGCGGTAGCGCGCGTGCAGGAGCACGGCGAACACCCCCCACGTCAAGATCGTGCTGATGACCTTCGGGTCGCTCCAGCTCAGGGTGGCGTGCGGGCCGACCGGGGCCATCGCGTAACCGTCCCCCCCCGGCGATGTCCGACGATGCGCGGCCACCCCCAGGATCACGCCGATCACCAGGCCGAACGTCAGGAGCGGGAAGGCCAGCGTGATCGCCCCGCGATTCACCCGCTCCGATTGCTCCAGGCTCGGCAACGCGAGGCCGAACCGCGCCGGCTTCTTCGACTTGAGTCGATAAGATTGAGCCAGATACATCAATCCGGCGGCGAACGCCACGCAGGAGAAGACCGCCCCCCCCATCAGGAACAGGCCGTGGACCGTCCCCCAGAACGCCGTCAGGCTCCCCCAGTTCTTCCAGTCCGACTCCCGGGGGGCCGACCAGGCGGCGACGGTCGCCAGCCCGATCACCAGCGGGAGCACGAAGAGCCCGATCGCGGTCTGCCTCGTCGAATGGACCATCAGGTACAGGCCGATCAGCGCGAACATCCAGGACAGGACCATCACCGATTCGAACGCCGTCGTAACCGGGATCGCCTGCCGGACCATCGCCAAATTCACAAGATAGGCCGTTTGCACCAACCAGGCAAGCGAGGTCAGCCCCACAGTCGCATACCAGCGCACGTTTCCGCGCACCCAGAACCGGGCCAGCTCGGCCGCGAGGGCCAGGGCATAGGTTCCGGCGAAGCAGAGGACGGTGAGGCGATCCATGATCTCATTCTCCCGGCCAGGGATCTTATCGTGGCCGAGTCAAACCGAGGCGGGCGTGTGGTTGGCGGGATTGGGAGCCCCGCGCCGAACGGAAAGCGTGGGCTCGCAATTGGGTGCCACGGGGCGAACTATACGTATTTCGCGAGGTCAAGGCTTGATTGTAAAGCTCTTGCCCGAGCCCGAAATCATCCGCCCCCC
>CALKTZ010000900.1 GCA_937997355.1 uncultured Planctomycetales bacterium
TGCCCGTCCCGGGTCTCCTGCACGTCGATCTCGGCGTAGTCGGCGCCGACGTCGATCGATTTGCGGACCGCGCTCAGCGTATTCTCCGGCGCGACGTGCGAGTAGCCGCGATGGGCCGCCACGGTCACCTTCGGACGAGCGTCGAGGCGTCGCGCCAGCCCGACGAGCAGGAACCCGAGCCCGGTCGCCAGCACGAGCCCCGTGATCAGCCAGAACCGCCGGACCTGCCGCAAGGTGCCCCCCGCGGCGGCGGAGACGATCCCGATCGGCTCGTCGGTCCGCTCGAAGTAGAGCCGGAGGATCAGGATGGACTCGACCGCCACCAGCAGCGTGGAGAGGAGCAGGAGCAGGAGGACGTCGACCGTCAGCAGCAGCCCCACCAGCGGCACCAGGGTCCAGGGCCAGGCGGCGAACACCCCGAGCAGGTATCCCGCGACCCGGGCAAACCCCCAGACGAGCAGGATGCCGAGGATGATCCCGATCACATGCCACCCGACGAGCAGGCCGCCGATCCTCCAACTCGCCCCTCGGGTCAGCTCCCGGCTGGTCTGGACGGCCGACCGCGCATCCAGGTTGCCGATCACCAGCGAAGGGATGACGAAGATCTTTTGAACGAAGAGCCGGATCAGGATGATCGACAGCCCGGCGGCCAGGATCCCGCCGATCCCGACGGCCAGATAGAAACTCGGCGGGCGTTTGGCCAGATAGAAATTGATATCGTGCTGGTTGAGGAACGCCAGGTAAACGAGCCCGGCCAACGCCACGAATGGCGCGGAGACGATGATGACCGCGATCAGGGCCGTGAGCTGGAACCGGATCAGCCGCAGGAGGATCGTCGCCAGGGCGGCGAAGGTCTTCTCCGGGGTGACCCTGCGCTGCTGGAGCTGCATCGCCACGATCACCATCACGCCGACATGCTCGATGACCGAGGCGAAGAGGGTGCCGAAGACGATCAGGAAGCCGGCGGCCAGCCCCGCCGGAGACATCAGGAAGGATGCGATCTCCTTGTTGGTCACCGCGGTGCGCCCGGTCCTCTCGATCAGGGGGGCCACCAGATAGGCCGTCCCCAGCAGCCCGAACACCGCGAGCGCCCCCTTCAAAACCCCTTCGAAGACCATCAATGGCTTGAGGGCGTACCGGAAGTCCCCGAGCGTCGACCAGACGAGCGAAGGGATCGGGGTCGGCTTCGGCGCCGCCGAGTCCGGGGATTCGTCGGAGTTGAAAGGTGCTTCGTTCATGCGAGGGACTCGACGGCGGCGGGACGCTCGAAGGGGGGAGGGGACATCGGGTCGACGACGGGGAGCGTCCTCGACGATTGCTGCTTCGCCTCCCGGGCCGGGGCCGTCTCCAGGAAGTAATCGCGGATCGGCTTGATGAAGTAATAGGAGGCGATCAGGACCAGTAGCGGGATGAACGCGGCCAGGGCATGCCGGATTTGCTTCTTCATGCTCTTCCAGCTCGTCCCGAAAATCCCCTGCTGAAACGGCTTGATGAGGACCTGAATCCCGCCGAAGGCCGCGAGCAAGACGCTCGCGAGCACCACCCCCACGGCCCCGGAATGCGCCAGCGGGGGATAGTCGATGAGGAGCCCCGCGATCGAGGTCATCAGGAACAGGAGCGAGAGGATATAGAGCCAGTTCTCCATCCATTGAATCTTCCCGAGGATCGACCGGACGCCATGATACATCTTCGCCCGGGTATTCATGAGCAGCCGCGACTCGTCGTGCGAGGCGCTCGACGAGGCCGGGGCGAAGTCGGTATCGATGGGGATCGGCGCGCGATCGGCCAGGAGTTCCTCCGGGATTCCGGCCGCGCCGAAGCGAGGCTCATCCTCCCCCTCGTCCGGCTTGAGCCTCGGCCCATGCCCCCTCCTCGCCGGGGGCTCGGCCGGTGCCGATGCGATCTCGGGCTCCAGGTTCGAGGCCATCACGCGAGCGGGCGGCTCGGGATCATCGTCGTCGATGGGGGCGAGTCGAAACTCGAATTCCTTCTCGTCGTCGTCCCCCTCGTCATGATGATGAGCGACCCGCGTCCCCGGGATCATCATCTTGTGGCCGCAGTGTGCGCAGCGGGCGCGCCGCCCGGCCTGGGCATCCTCGGCCCTCACGCGATGCCCGCAATTTTCACACATGAAGAAGATTGCCATGGATGCACTCGGACGCGGCCGGCGTCAGGCCGACTGGCGCGATTCGGCCGGCGATGTGGGGTAAGGACCCGAACGAATATAGTCTGCCATGGCCCGCCGTTCCAGGGCATCGAGACGCATACTGGTTATTCCCGGGCCGGCCGTGGTAGCATCTCGATCTCCATATTTTGAGATTTTGAACATTTCGATCGAGAGGACTCCGGATCATGGCATGGATCAGGTCCAACGCCCACCGCACGACGCCGCTGAAATTGCTGATCTTCGGCCTGCTCCTGATCGGCGGCCATGCCTACTACGTCGGCGGCACCGGCTCGGCCGCCGAGGATGCCGTCAAGGACTCGCTGGTCAAGCTCATGGTCCAGGTCCCCGCCGGAGTCGTCGCCACGTTCATCGCGTCGAGGCTCTTCGAGGTCGACTTCGGCACGATCGGCACCATCGCGCTCAAGATCGCCGGGATCACCATCCTGGCGGAAGGGGTCGGCTGCTGGATCAACATCCCGATCCTGGAGGTGCTGGCCGAGGTGACGGTGATGCTCATCGGGTTCTTCTGGCTGTTCGAGCTGACGACCTTTCAAACCTATCTGCTGCTCTTCCTGAACTTCGCCGTGCTGTTCGGCGCCTACTACATCATCGACAATTATCTGGACTCGCCCCGATCGCCATACCCGCGCCAGAATCGGCCGGTGCGGGCCCACCGACGCTGACCGGGGGAGGGCGTCGGGGCGAGAAATCATTCCGACTGAAGAAATCACGAGGATTATGCAGGCCTTTCGCAGCTTGGGGGCGACCCGGACCCTTCCTGCTGTTATGATGCTCGATTCCCCGTGGCAACCGGCCCGAACGCGGGCCGATTGCCGCTCCAGAAACCGCGACGCCCCGGCGTCTCGGACGAATCGATTCAGAGAGGACATTCGCCATGAATCCCGACAAGCCCTCCAATCCCGACGAGCCGGAACGCGAAGGCGCGCATGGTGAAGATCCGAAGAACAACGCCCCCGAATCGTCGAATGATCCTCGCCAGGCCGGTCCCCCGGTTGAACTGCCGATCATCCATCTCGACACGGATGAGGACGATCTCCTCGAAGACGATCTGGACGATGAGGATTTCGACGAGGGTGACTTCGACGAGGAGGAAATCTACGACGAAGATCTCATCGAGAGCGAGCCTCGGTCGGTCCTGATCACGGGGGCCTCGGGCAACATCGGCCGCAAGCTCCGGGCTGCCTGGACCGATGTATACGACATGGTCCTGATCGACAAGGAGACCTCGGAAGACGATCCGGACGTGATCGCAGCCGACCTCAGCGTGCTCGACGAGGATTGGATGACCTATTTCCACGGGGTCGACACGGTGGTCCACCTCGCGGCCAACGGGAATGAGTTCGCCTCCTGGGAGGAGCTGATCGAGCCCAACCTGGATACGCTCTTCAACGTGCTCCACGCCGCGGCGCTCGCGGGAGTTGACCGGATCGTCTTCGCCAGTTCGAACCATGTCATGGGGGGCTACCAGGACTCCGGAGATGCGTCGATCACGGTCGAGCTCCCCCCCCAGCCGGACGGCCCCTACGGCGTCACAAAGCTCGTGGCCGAGCGGATGGGGCGCAGCCTGGCGAAGTCGTTCGACCTCACGTTCATCGCCCTGCGGCTCGGCTGGATTCAGCCGGGGAGTAACCGCCCCGAGTCACTCCCTCACGATTGGGCGCGCAAATTGTGGCTCTCGAACAGCGACCTCGTGCGGCTCTTCGATTGCGCGGTCGAGGCGGAGATCGAAGACCGGGCCTTCGTGCTCGTCAATGGGATGTCGCGGAACCACGGGATGCGCTGGGACCTGACCGACGCCGCGGAAATCCTCGGCTACATGCCCGAGGACGATGCGTTCACCCATCAGCCCCTCGCGGAATCGGCGTCCGAATCCGCCGAAGAGTCGGCATAGAGCTCGTTAGGGCTTGACCTCAGTCACGAGATTCAGAACGATCGCCGGGAAGGTATCTCGGCGATCGCTCGAGCGGTCGCCGATGGCTCCTACCAGGCCGGCTCGCTTCTCGTCCCTCGTCGAACTTCCCCTTGACCGATTCTCCCGCTTTGCCGATAGTTCGGCCGTTCCCCTCCACATCGACACCTAGAATCCGCCCGTCCTGGGGTAACGAACCACGCAACAACGTCGATCCTCCCGCGCATCCTCATGCCGGCCATCCGGTGCCGGGAGGATGTGGACGGCCGGGATTTTGCCGGGCTCCATGGATTCGGAGAAGGGTTCATGTTCGGATTCGGGTCAAGCAGGAAGAAGAAGCCGTCCCTCTTCAAGCGGCTGATCTACCTCGTCGTGCTCCTGAGCAGCAGCGGAGGTTTCGGGGGATGGGCGCTCAAGGACTATCCCATGGTCCAGAACCTCCTCAGCCAGATTACCGGCGAGGATGTCGCCACGCTTGAGTCGCTCGAATCGCTCGACGCGGTCGCGGTCAAGAAGAAGGTCGCCTCGGCGGTCGTCGAGGTGATCAGGAATAAGGCCTTCGACGAGTTCTCGAAGCCGGGCATCTACCAGGTGACGATCCCGAAGGTCCGCCTCGATCAGGCGTCGTTCAAGCCCGGGCACACCGTCGACATCCAGGCCAAGGTGGTCAAGCTCGACCCGAACGGCCGCGACGCGACGATCTGGGAGAGCAAGCCGTTCGGCGAACGTTTGGCCGTCGTGGGCAAGGATGAGCTGACGGCCGGCTGGCCGGTCCGGAACTTCCAGGTGGCCTGGAGCCCCGGCGAGCAGATCGTCGTGGAAGTCTACGACCGCCGAGGGGGGCTGTTCGTCCAGCCCAAGCGGTTCGCCCTCGCGCCTGCCGGCCCCAATTCCCGCGATTTCCCCCTCAAGTCCGGCACGTTCTCCCTGGTCCCCATGCGCATGGCGGAGAACGGCCAGGGCTCGCAAACGAACCAGATCGAGTTCGCCAGCCAGCGGATCGGCGACCTCGCCCAGAAAAATTCGACACAAGTGGCCGAGCGACCTATCGTTATTAAGTGAGCCCTGTTCAGGGCCGAAGGAGATTGCGGCGTGCCCGACCGTCATTCTCTCTCCCTCGACCGCTTCGAGGGGAAATCCCAGGAAATCGCCGTCCTCCTGACCGACGACGGCGAATCGATCAATCTCCCGAGAACACTCCTACCTTCGAACGCCAAGCCCGGCGATATCCTCACGCTCCTGCTCACGCTCGATCCCGAGCAAACCCGCGCCGTCGCCGATGAGACCCGGCGCGTGCAGAAGAAGCTGAAGGAGCGCGACCCGGGCGGAGACATCAAACTGTGATGACCTTGCTGCCAATCCGCCTCCGGGCGCGGTCCAGGGACCTCCTTGCGCGCCTGGCGATCGGCCTGCTCCTGATGTCGACGCCGTTCTCGGCGTCGGCGCAGGGACTCTTCAGCAGGAATGCCGCCAGGCCGGCAACCGTCGAGGTGCTCGACATCGGCCAGGGGGACTCGATCCTGATCCGGTCGCCGGAGGGACGGACCGCCCTCATTGACGCAGGTGAGAAAAAGGATGCCGCCGCTCGGTTGCTGAAGCACAAAGGTATTTCCACCATCGACCTCGTCGTCGTCAGCCACCATCACAGCGATCACTACGGCGGGATGGAGGAGGTGATCCGGATCTTCAAGCCCCGCTACTTCCTGGCGAGCAACTCGGGACACACGACCAAGCTCTACCTAAAGTTGCTCAAGACGGTCGAGGACGAGGGCATCACCGCGATCGCCCCCACCGACCGACCTCGGAAGATCGAGCTGGGCTCGGTCGAGCTGACCATCTTCCCCCAACCCCCCGAAGACAAACGCGAAGAGAACAACAACTCGATCGGCATCCGCCTCCAGTACGGCGGCTTCTCGATGCTCATGACCGGCGACAGCGAGGAAAACGCCCGCCGATGGTGGCTCAAGAACAATCCCGACCTGCTTCGCAACTGCACGATCTTGAAACTTGCCCACCACGGGAGCCACAACGGGACCAATGCCCAACTGCTCA
>CALKTZ010000901.1 GCA_937997355.1 uncultured Planctomycetales bacterium
GATCCGAATCGGCTCGGCGCCCTGGCCTCGACCCTGCGACAGAATCTCCAGCTTGTCACCAGGGACAAGGGGCGCGAGTCGATTTTACAAGCCTGGAGAACCTATTCCGGCCTCAAGCCGGAAACCTTCCGCGCCAATGGAGCGGAGATTGCGGCCGGTTTGCAGGAAAAGGGGACTCACCCGCTCCTGGCCAGGGCGTTGGTTGCGAATCCCCCCGGCAGCATGGCCGATGTCGTTTCGCTCCTCACGGAGCTTCTGGACGGCGTCGAATATCGTTTGCGGACCGCAGCCTCGAAGGGGCAGGCGAAGCTCGAAGAGCCGGAATGGGAATCCTTCCGCGAGGCGATTTTCGGGGCGAATGGTATCGCGGTCCTTTCGCCGGATTCCGACCGCTTCCTGCTGAAACGGGACCAGAAGGAGAAGCTCGCGGAGCTTGACAAGGAAGTCGCGGCCGTGAGGGCTTCCAGCCCGCCAGCCGTCCCGAGAGGGATGGTGATGAACGATCAGCCGAACCCGGTCAATCCGCAGATTTTCGTCAGGGGCAATCCGGGGCGTCGCGGGAAGGAAGTTCCCAGGCAGTTCCTGAAAGTCCTTTCCGGCCCCGATCGCAAACCGTTCCCGAACGGGAGCGGCCGGCTCGATCTTGCCCGGGCGATCGCGAATCCCCAAAACCCGCTGACGGCCCGCGTCCTCGTCAACCGCGTTTGGGCCTGGCATTTCGGTGCCGGCCTGGTGAGCACCGCGAGCGATTTCGGCCAGAGGAGCGATCCGCCGTCGCATCCCGAGCTCCTCGACTGGCTGGCGGATCAGCTGATCCGGAGCGGCTGGTCCCTCAAGTCGCTCCACCGGCTGATCGTCCTCTCTAGCACGTATCAACAATCCAGCGAGCTGAGGCCCGACTGCCAGGAAAAGGACCCGCAGAACCGCCTGGTCTGGCGATTCAACCGGCAGCGGCTCGATTTTGAAGGGATGCGAGACGCCGTCCTGGCCACGGCCGGGAGCATGGACCGGACCTTGGGGGGGAACTCGGTCGCGCTGAGCGAGCAACCCTTTCCCACGCGGAGGACGCTCTACGGTTTCATCGACCGTCAGAACCTCGACCCGGTCTATCGGACTTTCGACTTCGCCGTGCCCGACGCCACCACTCCCCGTCGGTTCGTGACCACCGTGCCGCAGCAGGCGCTTTTCCTGATGAATAGCCCGTTCCTCCAGGAGCAGGCGAAGCATCTGGCCGCGGAGGTCGAACGGGATTCGGAGAAGGCGTCGACGTCGAGCGATCCCGCGGATCGGGTCAAGCGGCTCTACCTGCGAGTCCTGGGGCGACAGCCGGCGGATCACGAGTTGAAGACGGCCGTCCTGTTCCTCCGGCAGCAAACCCCGCCCGCTCCGGCCTCGCGGAGGCAGACGAATCTCCTCGGACCGAGCGAACAGCTCGCGCAGGTCCTGCTGCTGACGAACGAGTTCTCTTTCGTGGATTGATCGGTCGCGCGCCGCGACGGCTCCTGAATTTTCTTCCCGGTGTTGAGGCTTGTTCCGATGTCGCACTACGGTCCCCGAATTGCGGATGCCTTCCTGACGCGGCGGGAGATCCTGAGCCGTTCCGGGATGGGCTTTGGCGGCCTGGCTCTCGGAGGGCTTCTCTCCGAGGCGGGGTTGCTGGGACGTTCCGCGCGCGGCGAGGCGACCCCCGAGGTGAAGGCGAGCCAGGCCCCCATTCTCGGCACCAATCCCCTATCGCCTCGGAATCCGCCCCAGAAGGCGACCGCGAAGCGGGTGGTCCACCTCTTCATGAACGGCGGGCCGTCGCACGTCGATACCTTCGACCCCAAGCCGATGCTCACGAAGCACCATGGCAAGGCGGTCCCGAGCAACCTCCCCACGGAGCGTCGCACCGGCGCGGCGATGGGGTCCCCGTTCAAGTTCCGCAAGTATGGCCAGAGCGGCATCGAAGTCAGCGACCTCTTCCAGCACACCGCCCGCTGCATCGACGACATCTGCGTGATCCGTTCGATGCACGCCGACGTGCCGAACCATGAGCCCTCCCTGATGCTCATGAACTGCGGGGAGTCGCGGCAGGCCAGGCCGAGCGTCGGCTCCTGGGTGTTGTACGGGCTGGGGACCGAGAATCAGAATTTGCCGGGCTTCGTGGTCATGTGCCCCGGCGGCTTCCCGATCGCCGAGAGCCAGAACTGGCAAGGGGCGTTCCTCCCCGGCATTTTCCAGGGGACGTACATCGACAGCCAGCACGAGGACATCGAAAAGCTCATCGCGCATATCAAGAATCGCGGCGTCACCCCGGCGACCCAACGCGCCCAGCTCGATCTCTTGCAGGAGCTGAATCGGGAACACCTGGAGAAGCGCCGTCGGGAAGCGGATCTCGAGGCCCGAATCCAGTCGTTCGAGCTGGCCTATCGGATGCAGTCCGACGCCTCCGAGGCGTTCGACATCAATCTCGAACCCGAGTCGATCCGGGCGATGTACGGCCCGGGCGTCCATGCTCGCCAGTTGCTCGTCACCCGGAGACTGCTCGAACGGGGCGTCCGCTATGTCCAGCTTTGGCACGGCGACGGCCAACCCTGGGATCATCACGACGATCTGGAGGCCGGACACAGCCGACTGGCCCAGCAGTGCGACCGCGCCATCGGCGCGTTCCTGACCGATCTCAAACAGCGGGGGATGCTCGACGAAACCCTCGTCATCTGGGGGGGGGAATTCGGGAGGACACCGACTGTCGAGCTGCCGACTCCCGGCTCCAACGCCGGCAAGATGAACGGCCGAGACCACAATCACTATGGCTTCACCATGTGGATGGCCGGCGGCGGAGTGAAGGGGGGATACGTCCACGGGGCGACCGACGAGTTCGGCTTCCAGGCGGCCGAGAAGAAGGTCCACGTCCATGACCTGCACGCGACGATCCTGGCGCTCCTCGGTTTCGACCACGAGCAGTTCACCTTCCGCTACGCGGGACGCGACTTCCGGCTGACTGACGTCCACGGCAACGTGGTCCGCGACCTGATCGCCTGAACCAGACCGAATCGGGCGAGTCTTCAGGCGGATGACTCGATGCCGAGTCGCGGCAGGTTGTTGGCGCGATTGCCATCGGGACTTACGATAATGTCGGAATTCCATCGAAGAACATTCCCTACAAACTCCCCAGGTTGGAGTGAGGGGGAACCGCCGAGATCCCCACGCCCGGTCGCGATATACCGAGTGTTTCCCAGGCGATTTCTCTCCCCGGAAGGACTCCCCGTGCGACGAATCCCGAATCGGATGATCCCCTCGCCTCAAGCTGCCCCGAGCGCGTCGTCGTCCTGGCGGTCCAGGCCGGCTTGCGTCGGTCGGCTCGCCTCCGCGCTGATCCTGATGCTGGTAATGACCGTGCCGGCCCTCGCGCAGACCGCGAGTGATCCGGCTTCGGTGCCGGGGTCGTCTTCCACCCCGGCGAAGGCGATCCCGCCGAATTCCGCATCCACTTCCGCCAGCGCGGCCGGCGAGACGACTCGCTACGTGACTAGCGATCGGCTCGTTTACATGATCGAAAGCGAGGGGCTCAAGAATCATGCCGAGGCCTGGCAGAAGACCAACGCGTCCAAGCTGCTCACGGGAACGCCCGTCGGCGCGATGCTCGAAACGGTCGCCTCGCAGCTCATCGATCAGCTTTTCGTCGGCGATGCGACGAAGAAAGTGACCGGGGCGGAGATCGTTTCGCTCTTCAAGCATGTCGCGCAAAACGGCTGGGTCTTCGCGATCAACACCGTCGACAAGGGGCCTCGGCCTTACCGAATCACGTTGGTTCTGAAGAGGGCCACCGAGAAGAGCATGCGGCCGGTGACGAGCCGGCTCCTCGGCGCGGCGATGGGGGATATTCGCCCTCGGATCGTGAAGAAAGACGCGCGGACGATCGTCGCCCGATCGGCCTTCACGCCCTTCAGGGCGTTGCGGGAGCGCCGGCAGGTGCCGTCGCCAAGGCGGCAACCCCGCCGGCCCCCGCCGCGGCCCCGCCGGCCCCCGCCACGAACTGGATCTGGTGGGCCGAGCAGGAAGACCTGGTGATTGGGATCCACAATAACGACGACGGGACGTTGATGACCCGGACGATCGACGGCCAGGCGCCCGCGATCGCCCCGCTGACGACCATCTGGGGCTCGAACAAGGAGGAAACCGGCTTTCAGGTCGTCTCCTCCTCGTTCGCCGATTTCTCGTCCCTCGGCGCGGGCTCGAAGGGGAGGGGGGACTTGCTGCTGACCTTGCTCGCCGGGGTGAAGCAGATCACCGGAGCGACGAAGGTCCTCCAGCAGAGGGGAGTCGAGGATCAGGCGATCGTCACGCGAACCCGGTTGGTCGCCCAGAAGCCGTATGCCGCCGCCCTGGGCCTCCTTGACGTGCCTTCGTTCAAGAAATCCGAGATGATCCCCTTGCCCGAGGGGGTGAACAGCTTCGTCGCATTCTCATTGAATCCCGAGCGGCTCACCGGACTGATCGACATGCTCGACCCCACGGGGGGGCTCAAGACGAAGTACGCCGAATTCACTCAAACCCTCAAGGTTTCGAGCCGGGTCGATCTCGAGAAGGATTTGCTCGCACGGCTCGGGCCGAAGATGACGTTCTATGTGTCGCCGGTCAAATCGGCGGCCGCGGAAGATGAGCCCCTCTCGATGCAATCCCTGTTCTCCGGCGGGGTCGATCTTTCAAACCTGCTGGCCCTCTCGCGCCCGTACGTCCCCGAAGCGACGTTCGTGGCCGAGGTGAAAGAGCCCGCGTCCCTCGGCAAGGCGCTCGATGGTTTCATCATCGAGATCAACAAGGAAATCAAGGCGAAAGCCACCGCGTTCGAGGATGCCCAGGCCGCCGCGGAACCTCGCGGCCGGGGAGGACGTGACGCGGACTTCGATCAACCGAAGGCCAAGCGGGGCGGGGGCGATCGCGCCAAGGACCGGAAGGCGGAAGTGGCCGCCCCCAAGTTCAATCTGCTTTCCAGCCCCACCAATACCAAGAAGTTCCAGCTTCAAACACCGAGCCAGGCGAAATATCGGCTCGGGCCGCCTCATTTCCGACCGATGATCTACATGGACGGCAAACATCTGGTGATTGCCGCGTCCGCGGGCTCCGCCGATGCCGCGATCAAGGCGCTGGAATCGAAGGAGTGGAAGCCGTCTCCGGAAGTCGAAAAGGCGCTGGCCGGCGTGCCGGAGAATCTCCTCGGAGTCGCGGTTGTCGACTCGACGTCCTCCACCTCGGCGCTCCTTGCAAGCTTCCCCGGCACCGTCCAGGCCCAGATCAATACGGGGATCGCGCTGGCCAAGACGCTCTTCCCCGCGGCATCGGCCATGCCCGCCGCGCCGGCTCCCGCGCCCGCCCAGGCGCCGGCGTTCGCCGCGAACCCGCGGCGCAGCATGAAAGACGCGGATGATGAGTTTCGCCCCCTGAATGGGCGCCCCGACCAGCCCATTCCAGGGACTCCGGCGGCAACCCCACCGCCTCAGGTGGTCAAATTCCAGGTCAATCCCGATCAACTGCCGAAGTCTGAAGAGGTCAAGGCCCTGCTGTTCCCATCGACGATCGCGATCACGGAAGATCCCCAGGGGATTCTCTTCACGCAACGATCGGCGTTTCCGGAGCAGATCGGCTTCCAATCGAACGCCCTGGTTGCCGGGTTCATGATGCCCCTGATCCAGGCGGCCCGGGCGCGAATCAAGACGGCCCCCGCGCCGGCGGCGACCCCGCAGCCCAACGTGGCGCAGCCCGGCCAGGACAACCGGCCCGGCGGGCGTCGTCGGCGTGATGAATGATCTTGAAGGAACAACCTGGCGAGCCCGCGGCCCCGGATTTTTCGAAGTCCAACTCTCAGCAAAGAATTGAATTCACAACGTGGCCAGCAAGAAGAAGAAAGTCCGGGTTGAACTTCGCAAGAATGCCCAGAAACAGAAGCCGCGCGCCCAGGACCTGACGCGACGTCTCCAGGATCCCAACAATCGCAATGCGGAGACCGTCGGCAGCGAACGGGTGCGTGCCAAGGGGGACCTCTCCCGGTACAGGACGATCATCGAGGACGATTCGGATCGGACGTCGGGCGGCCACGGCGACGACTCCGACGACGCGGCCGCGTCGCGCCGGCTCGTGGACCTCGAATCGTGCCTGCCGGGCCGGGT
>CALKTZ010000902.1 GCA_937997355.1 uncultured Planctomycetales bacterium
GAATTAGCGATTTATATTAATCAACATCCAACCGTTGATCCGTTGGGTGCGCGAGCACCCGTCGCGGACACTCATCGGAATTGGGATCATTTTGCGCGTCTGGGAATACCTGGGAGGGCGGTCTTACTGGATGGACGAGGGTTCGCTGCTCGGAAACATCACCGGGCCTTCGATCCTCGACTTCTCGGGGACCCTCGCGGGAGATCAGCTCGCCCCCTTCGGCTTCTTGATCCTCCAGCGCTGCCTCTTTCAAATCTTCGGCGACTCCACCTATTTCATGCGGCTGCTGCCACTTATTTCGGGGGTGGCCGCCATCTTCCTGTTCCATCGGTTGGCCCGGCGAATCCTCGCGCCTCGGGCAGCTCTTGTGGCACTGGCCCTATTCTGCCTCTCCAGCGACCTGATTTATTACTCGGCCGAGTTGAAGCAGTATTCGACCGACCTCGCCGTTTCGCTACTCGTATTGTTCGCGGCGGCGAACCTGCTCGATCGCCCCCTCACCTGCCGGTCCGGGGCACAGCTCGCGGCCCTGGTCGTCGCATCCCCCTGGTTCTCGTTCTCCTCGTCATTCCTTGTTGCGGGGGCCGGGGCCACCCTGCTGCTCGAACGACTTTGCCGTCGAGCCTATCGAGAGGCCGCGACATTCTGCGCGATCGGAGCCTTGTGGGGGATCAGCTTCGGCCTCTGCTATCGGGCCACCCACGCGATGCTCAGTCAGTACACGACCATGTACATCTTCTGGAACTTCGCGTTCCTCCCCTTCCCCCCGAGGAATCTCGAAGATTTCCGGGTCTTCGCGGGAATCCTGCTCGACCTCTTCGTCAACCCGCTGAACCTGGTGGCGCCGGTCTTGCCCGCGATCGGGGTTATCATCCCAATCGTGCTCCTCACACTGGGGCTGTTCTCGCTCGGCCGCCGCGACCGCGCGAGCCTCTCGCTGATCGCCCTGCCGCTCGCCCTGGCGGTCATCGCCTCGGCGTTGCGAAAGTATCCGCTGCACGGCCGGCTCGTCCTGGAGCTTGTGCCGTCGTTCTTCCTGCTCATCGCCGAAGGAACCGAGTGGATCCGCCAGAAGAATCCGGCCCGCCCCTGGGTCTATCGGACAGCCCTGATTTTACTCCTGGCCTATCCGCTGGCGAACGGCCTGATCGAAGGCATCAGCCGGACGCCGCGGAGCTTCGACATCCACGGCGACCTCCGCCCGAATCTGTTCCTCCACGAGCACCTGACCCCGCCGACCTTCTCTCGAAAGCCAGTTGCGGATCGACCGTGAAATACACTGGGGCGAGCGGTCCAAGCCCGCCCCAATTGTCAGGGCAATCAGAAGGTCGGGATCTTGACCCTGGAGCCGCCGTTCATGGCCGATTCGTGGGCGCACAGGCCGACCATGGTCCAGTTGGCCGAGGTTTCGGCGTCGGGGAACGGCGCACGATCTCCCTTGATCGCCGAGAGGAAGGCGTGAACCAAATGAGGATGAGAACCACCGTGGCCCCCTCCTTGCAGGAAGGAGAGATGCTCGGCGTCCTGGATCTCCGAAGGCTTGGTGAACCGCTGGATGCCCGCCGGGAGGAGCTTGGCATAGTCGGGGACGGCCACCCGCTTCGGGATTTCCGGCTCGCTGAGCGGCCTTTCCGGCGTGCTCTTGGTGTGGATGACCGGCTCTTCGTTCTCGACCTGCTGCCACTCGAAGCTCTTCTTGCTGCCGGTCGCGTCGAAGCTCTCGCGATACTGGCGGGCGACGTCGAAGAGGCTGCGGGTCACCTCCGCGACGACGTCGGAATCCTTGATGGTGAACGTGGCGGTCTCGATGGCGAATGGGCTGCCGTACTTGGGGATCAGCTCCTCGCGGATTCGCCCCGAGCCGTGGCACACGACGCTGTCGGCATGCTTGCCCAGGATCGCCAGGCAGGGGCTCACGCAGTGGGTCGCGTACCACATCGGAGGGAGGCCGGGCCAGTAACCGGGCCAGCCGTCCATATCCTGTTGGTGGCTGCCTCGCAGAAACTGCAACCGTCCCAGCTCGCCCGAATCGTAGAGTTCTTTGACGAACAGATATTCGCGGCTGTAGACGACCGTCTCCATCATCATGTAAATCTTGCCGCTGGCCTTCTGGGCGGCGACGATCCTGCGGCATTCCTCGATGGAGGTCCCCATCGGGACCGTGCAGGCAACATGCTTGCCCGCTTCGAGGGCCTCGATCGACATCCAGGCGTGGTCGGCGATCGGCGAATTGATGTGGACGGCGTCGACGTTGGGATCCTTGAGCAGCTCGCGATAGTCGGTATACCTGGCCTTGATGCCGAATCGCTCGCCGACCTCATCCAGCCCCGCCTGATCACGCCGGTTGATGGCATACATCTCGGCGCCGGGGTAATTTTGATAGATTGGAATGAATTCGGCCCCGAAGCCAAGCCCGACAATTGCCACTCGGATCGGTTGATCGCTCGCCATGACCGGGTATCCTCGATCGACATTGCCCCCCCTCGACGTGATTTTCGGGGAGTTTTGTGCAGGATAGTGGGACGAAGTTCCGAAGGCAAGTGCCGGGCGCCACGGGTTTGATTCCACGGCCTGGCTATTTCCGTTTCCGCGAGACCATCGAAACATGGCGAATTCTAGTTCCGGCTCGAAAGTGCGCGTGGCGTTCATCGGCGTAGGGGCGGTCACCGCCTACCACCACCTGCCGGGCTTGCGGCTCGACCCCCGCGCCGAGCTTGTCGCGATCTGCGACGCCGATCCCACTCTCCTGGAGAAGCGAGAGGCCGAATGGAATGTCGGATGGGCCACCACGAATCCCGAGGAACTCTGCGCCTCCACCGATGTCGACGCCGTGGTGATCGCCACTCCCAACGACACCCATCGGCCGATTGCGGTCGCGGCGGCCCGGGGGGGAAAGCACGTGATGTGCAAGAAGCCGCTCGGCCTGAATGGCGGCGAGGTGCGGGAGATGTATGAGGCGGCCCGCGACGCCGGGGTCGTCCACATGACAGCCTTCACCTATCGGTTCGCCCCGTCGATGCGTTATCTGCGCCACCTGCTGAAGTCGGGGGTGCTGGGCGAACCCCGCCACTTCCGTTCCCAGCGATTCCTCGACTGGCCAGAGACCAGTTGGGGATGGCGGCAGTACAAGGCGAGGGCCGGCGCCGGTGATCTCTTTGATATGACCATCCATCGCCTCGATTTCGCCATCGACCTCCTGGGACCGATCGCGCGCGTCTGCGGCGCGGTGGCGCGGTTCGCCAAGCGTGACCGCAATGTCGACGGCACCCCGTGCGCCCCGTCCGAGGTCGACGACTGGTCGTCCCTCATCGGCGAATTCGAGAGCGGTGCCACCGGGGTCTGGGAGGGAACCACCCTCGCCAAGGGATACGGTCGCAATGGCTTCGGCCACGAATGGGCCGAGATCAATGGCTCGGAAGGTTCGGCCGTCTATCAGCTCCACGAGCCCAACACGATCCTCGTGGGCAAGACCGGCTCCGACCTCGCCCCGGTCGCGGTCCCCGACGAGTTCATGAAGCCGGCCGGCAGTCCCCGTGATCCGAACGATGGAGTCCCGTCGACCGTTTTCCGCTACGACCTGATGTGGGAATTCGTCTCGGCCATCGTCGAAATGCGCCAGGCCGTCCCGAGCTTCTACGACGGCCTCAACGCCCAGCTCATCGCCGACGCCGTCCTCGAATCGCACGACAAACGGGCCTGGATCGACACTCCGCTTGCGGCGGTGTGAGCCGGCAGGATTACTCGCATCATTCTGTTCGGCGGCGGTCTCCCGAATTGAGGATTCTGCACAGTCTCGCGGAAAAGGGGACAGGCACGGCGCTCCGCTTCGAGCCGGTC
>CALKTZ010000903.1 GCA_937997355.1 uncultured Planctomycetales bacterium
TACATCCGCTGTTTGCTCCCCGAGCTGGGGCCGATCGTCGGCTATGCCGTCACGTCGCAAACTCGGGCCCAGCCGATCGAGGCGGGGGAATCGACGGTCGACCTGA
Organism: uncultured Planctomycetales bacterium; assembly: GCA_937997355.1. Taxonomy (GTDB): domain Bacteria; phylum Planctomycetota; class Planctomycetia; order Isosphaerales; family Isosphaeraceae; genus CALKTZ01. The sequence continues at coordinate 107 of CALKTZ010000903.1, forward strand.
CCGCCAATTACTTCCGCTATGTCGCCGAGCAGCCCGGGATCAAGATCTCGGTGGCCCAGGACCTCGATAGCCCGGCCGGCCTCGGGGCACAGTTCGGCGAGGTAACCGCGACGATCCATAAAAAGCTCAATTGCGTGGGGCACATCACGAGCGGTTGCCCTCGCGATCTCGACGAGGTCCGGGCGCTCGGCTTCCAGCTCTTCGGGCTGAATCCCTGCGTCAGTCATGCCTACGTGCGGCTGACCGATTTCGGCAAGCCGGTCGTCCTGGGCGGGGTCGAGATCAAGCCGGGGGACCTGATCCACGCCGATAAGCATGGCGTCTGCATCATCCCGCACGAAGTCGCCCCCAAGCTGGCGGCGGCCTGCGCGGAGGTCGAGCGGCTCGAGCGTCCCTTGCTGGAAATCTGCCGTCGCGACGATTTCTCGCTCGAGGAATACCTCAAGCTCCGGCTGGGGACCAAGGAAGAGATTCACGAGTGACGTGCCGCCGCCGCAAGAGCCGGCGGAATTCGCGGCGAGGCCGCCCATTGATCGGACCCATCAGGACTCACCACCCGATCAATCGGCGGCGGTTCCGATCAGACGACCCGGCGCGATTGCGGCTGGGAGACGATGACGGGTTCGAAGCGTTGGTTGCGGCCGACCAGCTCGTGGGGACGAATTTCGTCGAGGCGTTTCCCCTCCGCGCGCCACTCCCCCTTGCGGAATTCGAAAACCGCCGTGGCGAGGCGTCGGGTGGGGATCTCATCGAATGGATTCAGGTCGCCGTGGACGCCGATCAGCGCGGTCAGCCGGCGGGTCTGGCGATCGCGGGCCCAGAAGACCTCGTCGTGCCAGTTGGCCTCCTCCCAACGCAAGCCTTCCGCGGCGTCGATCCGTCCGATGGCCGTGACGAACCTCGCCTCGAGCCGTTCGCGCTCCAGTCGAAAATCTTCCCGAGCGGAATCGACGTGCAACTCTTCGACAAACACCCGGATCGGGCGTTTCAGGAGAAACCATACCATGATCAGGCAAACCGGCAGGATGCCGAGCAAGATCGGAATTTCCATAAACTGGATCCCCGCCGAATCCCCGTAAATCCCGGGCAGAGCCACATTGTAGGATCGAAATCTCGAACCCTGCAAGTGACGCTTTTTTCGGAAAAGCTCCGACCCTCTTAATCAGGACCGCGGATTTTCTCCTCCATGACCATCAAGCGAACGTCAGAAATCGTGAAGGCGCGGAATTATCCCCTCCTTGGCGCTCACATGTCGATCGCCGGCGGCTATCATAAGGCCGTCGAGGCGGCCCACGCGGTTTCCTTTGAAACCGTACAATTGTTTACGAAAAACAACAATCAGTGGAAGGCCGTCCCCATCACGACGGAACAGGCCGCCACGTTCCGGGCTTCCCTGAAATCGACGGGGATCGTGCATCCTGTCTCGCATGCATCTTACCTGATCAACCTGGGGAGCCCGGACGATGCTCTCTGGCGCAAGTCGATCGAGGCGATGGCGGTGGAGGTCGAACGCTGCCAGATCCTCGGGATCGGCGATGTGGTGGTCCATCCCGGCGCGCATGTCGGCTCGGGAGAAGAGGCGGGCCTGAAGCGGATCGCCGAGGCGCTCGACGAGGTCGCCCGCCTGACCGAAGGGATGGAGGTGCTGATCGACCTGGAAACCACGGCCGGGCAGGGGAGCACCCTGGGGCACCGCTTCGAGCATCTCCAGCGCATCCTGGAGCTTTCCGCCCATCCCGAACGGCTCGGGGTTTGCGTGGATACATGCCATATTTTCGCGGCGGGCTATTCTCTGGAGACGCGTGGGGAGTACGATGGAACGATCGAGGAGCTGGACCGGGCCGTGGGGCTTGATCGGATCCGGGTCTGGCACCTCAACGATAGTTGCAAGGATCGTGGGAGCCGGGTTGACCGGCACGCGGCGATCGGCGGTGGAAAGCTGGGGCTGGAGCCATTCCGGCACCTGGTCAATGATCCCCGGTTTCGCGCGTTGCCCCTGATCCTGGAGACTCCCAAGGGAGTCGAAGAGGGAGAGGATCTGGACGCGAGGAATCTGCGCGTCCTGCGGGAGCTAATTTCAGCATCTCCGGCGACTTCCTGAACTAGGAGCCACCGCCGGAATTGTCCTCGATTGACGGGTGGGCGGAGCCCATCCCGGGAATGGATCTGGATTGCGGCCATGGCCAAAACAACGTCGAACGGTCCACTGTCGGCGGCCAGCAAGACGACGTCCTCCCCGTCTTCGCAACAGGGACCTCAGCCGCCCGCGGCGGGAACGAGCGGGAAATTGGGGGGATACGACCCATCCTCTTTCATCAATCGCGAATTAAGCTGGCTCGATTTCAACGAACGAGTGCTGGAAGAGGCGCAGGATCCGACCAATCCCCTGCTCGAACGGCTCCGATTCCTCGCGATCTGCGCCTCCAATCTCGACGAGTTTTTTGAAGTCCGCGTCGCCGGGCTGCAGGCGCAAATCTACGAGAATCTTGAGCCCCAGGACCCCCCCCCCGACGGCATGGGGCCTCTGGCTCAGCTCTTCGAGATCACGCGCCATGCCCACGATTTCGTGGCGCGCCAGTACAAAACCTGGAACGAGGAGATCCGCCCGCAACTCTTCGAGCACAGGATCCAGGTTTGCAACCCGGAAGAGCTGGACGCCTCTCAGATCGAATTCCTCGACAGCTATTTCGACTCCCAGGTCTATCCCGTCCTCACGCCGCTGGCGATCGACCCGGCCCATCCGTTTCCGCATGTCCACAACAAGAGCTTGAACCTCCTGATGCGGCTGGAGGCGATCGGGCAGCATCCTGCCCGCCAGCTTTATGCCGTCCTCCAGGTGCCCGGCGTGCTGAGCCGATTGGTGCAGTTGCCGAGCGAGAAGGATGGCCCGCGCCGATTCGTGCTCCTCGAAGAC
>CALKTZ010000904.1 GCA_937997355.1 uncultured Planctomycetales bacterium
TATCGCGGCAAGCTACTCTGGATGCTCCTCACCAGCCGGCCCGACTTGCTGCCGATCGACCTCAAGCGCCAGGGGCGGGCTGAAGTCCATCTTCCCCTCTTCTCCCCCGGCAGCGAAGAAGAGATCGAGTTCATGATCCGGGTGATGGTCCGCAAGAACAAGGCGAAGATCGACGACGACGCCATACCGGGGGACCTCACGAGCCGAGGGCTCAGCGGCGCGGATATCGAGAGCATCGTCCTCTCGGCGAAGCGACGGGCGCTCATCGCAGGGCGGGAAAACCTCAACCGAGAGGATCTTGAGTTCGCTCTCCAGGACTTCATCCCGTCCGCCCAGGGGTTGGAGAAGGAGAAGCAGGAGCTCGCCGCCGTCCTCGAATGCACCTCGATCGCGTTCCTCCCCGAGAGCTGGCGCGTGCGAGTCTCCAAACCCGACGGCCGCGCGAAACTTCAGGAGCGGATGGCCGAAATTCGCCGCCTGATCGAAAGTTAAATTCGACCCGCAGGATCTACAAATTCGACCCCCCTTAACACTTATCTTGTCCCGAGGACTCCGATGAGCGCACAACATCACGGCGATTCCCACAAAGGCGCCAAAACATCTCGAATCGCCTGGCTCGACGAGAAGAACGATACCCCGCTCATCGACGACCATGCCAAACGGCTGGGCACGTTCCTGGAGGCGATGGCCGACGGCAAGATCGATCTCAAGGAGCTGAAGGACCAGGAAAAGCGGCTCGTCGCCTTGATGAAGGAAGTCGAGCCGAAGCTCGACGGCGAGCTCCATGGCCAGGTTACGTCGTTGCTCTGCGAGCTCACCGCTTATAACGTGATGCAGACGGTTCATGAGCTTGCATCGGCCGCCGCGCCCAAGACCAGGTTTCGAGGTTGAAGTCCGGTCAGCGCGACCCGCGAAAGATGTGACAATTGCAAGGCCCCATTGAAGTCGCTCATGCGATTGTCGTATCATGGATGGAGATTGACTCGCAGAGCCGCTGCGCAACAATTAAGTCAAGAAAGAGTCCATGGGGCATTCGCCCCTGTTCCTGGTGTATGATGTCTTCGATGGAGCGGTATCGGGCACGCGCACGTCCTGGCCCAACGCCGATCCGGCTTGCAGGTTGCCCATTCTCCGATTAACTCGTTGCCTCCTTTCCGAATGGCAAGGCGAACGAGTTCACGCTCAACACGTCCATGCCGAGGGATGATCTGTGGCAAAAACCGTGGTTTGTCCGCATTGCCAGATGAAAGGGAGCCTTCCGGATCAATCCAAGGCGTCGAGGATTCGTTGTCCGAAGTGCGGGGAGAGCTTCAGCACGGCGGGCTCGGCGGTTTCGGTGTCGGACTCGGCCAAGACGACCAAGACGAAATCCACGCCATCGGCAACGGCCCCTCGGAAACCCGCTCCCCAACAGCAGCGAGCGGCCGCGACCGCGGATCGAATTGCGGAAGAGCCGGCCCCCCTCGTCTCGGCCACGCCGAGCGGTGGCTGGCGGCCCGTAGGGGCGGGAGCCCACGGCTCCAACCCGGTCATGGTTTTCGCGCTGATCGGGATGAGCGTATTCGCCCTGTGCCTGCTCGGCGCGCTGGTCGTGGTCTTCATGCGCGATGGCTCCGAACGAGACGACCGGGACCTCGACCGGGCGCAGGAGCGGCCGATCGTCGCGGCGGCCCCGAGCCGAGAGGAGTTCCGGAGCAGCCCGGCCCCGGAACCCGTTGAAACGCCGGCCTCGGTCGCGGTATCGGCCCCCCCGGAAGTTGCCACGCCCGAGCCGGCCGCGCCGAAAACCGCCGATCCCCAGGAGGTGATCCGCAAACTCAAGGACGCGACCGTCTATCTCAAGAACAAGATCAACGGCAAGACCGTCTCCTCCGGAACCGGCTTCGTGATCGAGGTTCAAGGAGATACGGTCTTGCTCGCCACCAACCGCCATGTGGCGGTGCTGGATCTTTCCGAAATCCCCTCAAGCATCGCCCCGCCGGGGACCAAGCCCACGTTGGAGGCGATTTTCCGGAGCGGCCAGGGGACGAAGGTCGAGCAAGTCCTCACCGCCGAGATCATCGCCGCGGATCTTTCGGACGAGTTCAACACCGATCTCGCCTTCCTCCGGGTGAAAGGGGTTCGCCAGCCCCCCGTGCCGATCAATATTCAGAATCGCATGGAGCCATCCGAAGGGCTCCATTACGTCGGGGCCGGCTTCCCGCTCGGCGGCCTGCTCAACAACAATACCGAGAGCAAGTCCAATCCCTCGGTGACGATCACGGGGGGCCGAATCGCCGCGCTCCGGCGTGACGACAGCGGCCAGCTCAGCTTGCTCCAGGTCGACGGCTCGCTCCAGCCCGGGAACAGCGGCGGTCCGATCATCGATGAGCGAACCGGCAATTTCCTCGGCGTGGCCGTGGCCAAGGTAGGGTCGGTCGACACGATCGGCTTCGTGGTCCCCGCCGAAGAGTTGCGCCGCGCCTTGAACGGACGGGTCGGGGCGGTGGCCCTGACCCTCCAGGAAAGCCCCCAGGGGACCGCCGAGCTTCAGGTGAAGGCCCAGGTCGTCGACCCGAAGAACAACATCAAGGGGGTGGCGGTTCACATCGTCCCGGCATCGACCAATCCCATGCCTAGCCCGTTGCCCGATGGGAGTTGGCCCTCGATCACGAAGTCGAAGGAAGTCGAGCTGAAGCACGACGCAAATCAGGCCGAAGCCAATGGGTCGCTCAAGGTCACGCTCAGCGGTGAAGGTCCGGAATCGCGCAAGGTTTTCCTGCAAACCGCCTTCAAGAATGCCCAGGGGAAGTTGGTGTTCGGCAAGCCCCGGGAAATCCTGCTCCCCGAAAAGCCCGGCCGAATCATGCAGCCGGGCCGGTTGGAACGGATCCTCCGGATGGCCAGCCGCAAGAGCATCAACTTGCTCGGCCCGCTGCTGGACAATTCCAAGGATTGCGAACTCAGCAAGGACGAATCGACCTACAAGGTTCGGATCGACATCCCCAACAAGCTTCATACACTCTCGCCGGAAATCGCTAATAACCGGAATATCCCGATCCACAATGCGCCCATCACCGCGACGGAAGTGGAGGGGGATTTCGCCGCGGTCGTGGAAGTGGGGGGAGACATCGACCCGGGAAATTCCCCCCCCAAGGATCCTCGGGGGCGCAAGCTCCCATTCACCGTGCAAAGCCAGGGGCTTATTATCTATCAGGACAAGGACAACTTCCTCCGCCTGGAGCGGGCGGAGAGTGTCCTGCCCCGCACCCTCACCCCCGTCCATCGGCTGATCATCGAGTTCGTGCAGAAAGGCCGGCACGCAATCCCGCCGATCTATTACGACGTCCCCGATCGAAACACGCTCCTCATTCTGGTGAGGCGGAAGGGGCGGATTCGCTGCCTCTTCAGCCCCGATGACGGACGCACGGTGACCGCCTTCCGCGAATTCGCCGCCGACCTCCCTCCCAAGGTTCGCGTCGGCCTCACGGCGGCCAACATCTCGTCCAAGCCCTTCGAGGCGGTCTTCTCGGCGTTCGCGATCCTGAGCGACGACAACAAGATCGACCGGGAATTCGGCGAATGAACGCCGGCTGATCGTATCCGTTTGATCGAGGGATCTTCCTCGATACAAGACCAGAATACGCCGACGCCTCCGATGAACTTGCCTCGATCGCCGATTTCGGCGATCATCCGGATGGATTCAAGGCACGTTCCCAAGGAGGCGGACATCATGGACTTTGCACTCACGGAGCAGCAGCAGGCACGCCAGGACGCCGCGATTCAATTCGCGAAGACCCAGTTGCTCGACCCCGACACGGTGACGCGCGACCGGAACGTCGATTTCTGGCGGGAAGGCTACGAGCGGTGCGGCAAGTTCGGGATCCTCGGGATCTGCGTGCCACGCGAGTACGGCGGCCAGGGAGAGGGCATTTCGACGGCCGTCGCGACGATGGAAGGTCTCGGCTATGGCTGCCCCGACACGGGCCTGATCTTCGCGCTCAATGCCTGCCTGTGGACGAGCACGATGCCGATCGTCCACTTCTGCAACGAGGAGCAAAAGCGGCGGTATCTGCCCGGCCTGTGCAGCGGTGCCTTGCTCGGTGCCAATGGCGTGAGCGAGCCCGAGGCGGGTTCCGATGTCTTCAGCATGCAAACCCGGGCCGAGCGGAAAGGAGACCGCTGGGTCCTCAATGGCCGCAAGACCTGGATCACGGCCGGTCCGATCGCCGACTTCTACCTCTGCTTCGCCACGACCGACCCTTCCAAGGGGGTCATGGGAATCTCGGGCTTCCTGGTCGATCGCGAGACTCCCGGCTTCCGCGTCGTGCGGGAGATCCCCAAGCTGGGCATGAAGAGCGTGCCGATGGGGGAGCTGGCGTTCGAGGACTGCGAGATCCCCGCCGAAAACCTGATCGGCCGGGAAGGGCGGGGGGCGCAAGTCTTCAACGCGGCCCTCGAATGGGAACGGGGCGCGATCCTATCGAGCGCCCTCGGGACCATGCGTCGGCAACTCGAACGCTGCATCAAGCACGCCCGCACCCGCAAGCAGTTCGGCCAGTCGATCGGCAAGTTCCAGTCGGTGTCGAACCGGATCGTCGACATGATGATGCGGCTGGAGACTTGCCGGCACATGATCTATCGCTACGCCTGGCTCAAGGACCAGGGCAAGGAGGCGACCACGGCGGCCTCGATGGCCAAACTGCACGTCTCGGAAGCTTTTATTCAGAACAGCCTCGACGCGGTTCGCATCTTCGGCGCCGCGGGCTACACCGTGGAATGCGGGCTGGAGCGGGATGTCCGCGACAGCGTCGGCGGCGTCCTCTTCTCCGGGACGAATGACATACAGCGCAACATCATCGCCGCCAATTTACGGCTTTGACTTTGATGATTCTTCCGCGGCCAGCTTCCTGACGGTGGCGGGTTCGGAATCCCCCGGACATCGGGGAAGGGCCGAGGCGAGCGAGCGGACCTCGCGGTCGCTCAGCAAGAGCCAGAGGCCGCCGCGCTCCACGATGTCGCGGACCAGGTCGCGATGCACCGCGAAGTCGAGCGAGTCCCAGTCCGGCAAGCAGCGGAAGCCGTCAAACTCGGGCCAGTTCAGGCCGCTGCTGAGCTCCGAGTAATCGACGGCGATCAGCCGGGGCGGCGGGTTTGCCTGCCGCAGGCACCGGGCTCGCCCGCCATGCACGCCCGAGATGTAGATGAGCATCGGGCACAATAGGTCCTTACTCAGTATCGGAGGGCTGAAATTGGCCTACAAATTCAAACTATCAATTCAACATCATCCAATATGTCTCTGGAAGCGATACGGAATTCCGTCAAACGCGAGTGTCAAAAAGCCCTCCTTAGAGATCAAAAAAGCGGTTCGTTCCACTCATGGATCCGACGGCTGATTTGTCACGATTTCATTGTCTTCAATATAAAATTTTAATATTACGATCTGTTTTTTGCATTTCCTCGAATTGTGTAAACAAGGTCACCATTCGCATAAAAGTCCAAACTCACATCACCCAGGTCAGCCAAAGTCTGACTGTCGGAGGTATCCGCTAACCAGGTCCCAAGTAAGCCGATGTCAACCATCATTAATAATTCCCTTTAAACGTGAAAGGAAAGCGACACGCTGACGATCGGTAAGTCCAGGAGAGCTTCCAGACTCCCACAATTTCATAACCACATTTCTATCAAAATAGAATCTTATATAAGAAACGCAGATCTCCGATATTAGTTCGGAAACCTCTCTAACTAACACATCACCATTCGTGTTCTCACTAATCTCCCACCACTTATCAGGGTGGCCAGGCAATAGCATGCCTATTCGTTGCCCCACGTGCGCATCTACAACGCGGGCCTTCTGAAGCCCGAAAATCCCTGTATCCAACAATTCACCATAGACTACACCCAAATTGACAGTGAAGAGCAATTTGCTTGCTGAACTTTTTGAGCTACGCTGAAATTCGATGATGCCGGCTATGCCTTGGTCAACGATTCTCAGGACTCGCCCATTCCGAATGAATCCGAGCGGTTTTAATACTAGCCCAGTTGAATTTACAACTTGCATAAATACTTCTTCGACGTGCTTGCAGGCCATTTTTTAACCTCTTACCAGATCAACCTCGTATCCGTGAACTTTCAACAATTAACCATTTTCTAAACGTTGAAGAGGAAGATAACGCGAATTACCAAGTTTCGTCCTAATTCCTCCTATCACTCTTCCGTTTAAACTGACTTCAATGTCGATCTTACATATGGCAAACGAAGTTTTTTGAGCTTCTACTTTTCTTCGGCTTCGAACGGGTGTCGCTTCGACTTGTTGAAGGCGGTCGGCTGCCAGAAGAACAGGGGCGAATATCATCGCACGTCCGAATTGCGGGATCAACTCGATGTTCGGCTCATGACGCTTGACCACATTGTCCGCGTGGCGGTTGCCATTTCCGCCCCGGCCCTGTCTGGTGAAGGTTGTGCGCACTCTGATCATGAGCCGCGTTAAGCTAAAATGACGGGATCGGTAGATCGGCGGTCTCCCGAGATTCTC
>CALKTZ010000905.1 GCA_937997355.1 uncultured Planctomycetales bacterium
GCCGAGATCAATACTGGTCGGCGCTGATCACCTCGCCGCCGGCACGACTCCCCAAAGCCCACCAGGTGGCCTGGCCGATGGTGTCCTTGATGAACTTGACCGAGCCGTCTCCCATGGAGACATTCACGCCGCCGGGATGGTTGCTCGTCGCCGAGATCGCGGCGAGGTATCCGCCGTTCGCCCCGTCGGAGGTGAAATTGCCCTGCGCGCCGAAGAAGCCGCTCTCCTGCCCCGTGCAGGAGTAGCTATTGGGGGGCATGAAGTGGGTGTAGGACGTATTGATCGTCACGTAGCCCTGAGTGAAGAGCCACGAGTATCCGTTGCCGCTGTCGGATGTGGGGACCGTCCCGCCGGGGATGCTCTTGCAGGCACTGACGAGCTGCTGCGCCACGGCCACCCCATTGATCCCCTGATCCGGCAAGGGGGCCACGGTATTGATTTGAAACAAGGTCCGCTTCGCGGTCGCCGTGCCGGCCCTGTGAGGAGAGACATACCCCGCTGCGAGGCCGGCGAGCCCATCGGCCGCTCCCAGCAAGTGTTCGCTGACCATCGCCGTGTTGCTGGTCCCGTCGGTCAGCGAGGCGATGGAAACCGGTCCCAGGTTCGGGCTGGAGACGAACTGATCTCCCTTGGAGGGGACGATCACCCCGTTGCAGGAGGAGATCATGCCGGGGCCGCCGAAATTGCCGGCGTAATTGGTCGGGCCCCAGTCGCCGTTGAAGGAGACCGGATGGGAGAGGCTCTCGGAAGGGCACAGCAGGCTCGTGATCACCAAGAGGCCCGACGTCGAATTGGCCGTGCCGCCGGTGGCAACCGGAGAAACGAAGCCGATCTCCAGCATCGGCAGGCTGAAATTAATCGAGTTGTAGGCAGGGGTTTGCTCCATCATCGGCAAGATGGCCGCCACCCAGGAAGGCTCCCAGGACCATGTCGCCGTATTCTGCACCGACTGGCTGGGATAGACATTATTCGAAGAAACATAATTGTGGCACGCCAACCCGATCTGCTTCAGGTTGTTGGTGCACTGGATGCGCCGGGCTGCCTCGCGCGCCGACTGCACCGCCGGCAGTAAGAGCGCAATGAGCACGGCGATGATTGCAATCACCACGAGCAACTCGATCAGCGTGAAGGCACTGCGCCTTCCCTGGAAAGAAGCCATCAGAACCGCCTTTCTAGGACCGAATGACCGCGAGATGAGATAAAAAATGCTCACGGGTTAGCGGATCCCGGGCGAGAATTCGCCGGGGACAGATCAGATTCGATTTGCGCAACGGCATGCGGGCAAGGCCGACCAGACCGCCCTCGGTTCCATTCCGAAGGCCGGCGGACGACATCTATTTTGAAATGCTCTATGACCCCGCACTTCGCAGCGGCACGACTCCGCATTCAATCGAACCTTATTTCCGTGCAAACTTCAAGCCGTCGTTGCGATCTCATGAAATTTAACAAATCAGGGCAACTCGATTGGATGGATATCGATGGTTCGAATCGCGACTTCCCCCTCGACGATCTCGATCGATCGGTCGATGGGGACCTCGCGAAAGGTCTGACGCGTCCCGCTCGTCGGCCAGGTCACTTCCATGAGGTCGATCGACTCGGCCCGTCCCAGCCCGACGGTACAGCAAAGGGGATTGCCGCCGAAGCTCGAACCCGTCGAGATCAACCGGTGGCGAGACATGGGCTTGCCGTCGGCCCCCTTGATCTCGACCCGAATCCGGGCGCCGATCGCCGCGCGGTTGGTTCGAGTGCCACGCAATCGCACCGTAATCCAGTGGTTGCCGGCCCCGGGGTTTTGAAAGAGGACATTGTGTGCCCGATCGCCGGGGGCCGCCCCGCCGGCCTCGACGAAGATATCGGCGTCGCCATCGTTATCCCAATCGGCGAAGGCCACGCCATGCCCCTTCTGGAGATGTCCGGTGCCGGTCTCGGCGGTGATGTCCTCGAAACGCCGGCCTTCCTCATTGCGGAAAAGCACATTCGGCATGAGATAAGAATACGAAGGACGCCCGGTCCCGAGATACACGTCGAGGAATCCGTCGTTGTCCAGGTCGCCGAAGTTGCACCCCATCGGCAGCACGACACGATCCAGATTCAGCTCGGGAGCGACGTTGCGAAAGCCTTCGTCCCCGCCGACATTGCGATAGAGCCGAAGCCGTTCTCCCGAGGTCGGACGGCCGAGCTGGTCGGCGATCACTTCGGAAAGGGTGGCATGGTTGGGATTCACCCAGAGGTCGAGCCGGCCATCGTTATCATAGTCCCAGAACCAGCAGGCGAAGGCGTCGATCGGCTCGATTACATGCAACCTGGCCGCGACATCCGCGAATGTGCCATCCCCCTGATTGTGATAAAGCCGGTTCGGCTGGCCGAGATTTGAGACGTAAAGGTCGGGGCGGCCGTCGTTGTCGTAATCCCCCCAGGCCACCCCCTTGCCGAATCCATCGTTCGTGACCCCAGCTTCCACGGCCACGTTCGTGAACGTACCGTCCCCTCGATTGCGGTAGAGCCGCCCCCGGTTGCGAGGATCGGGGCGTCCTGCGTCGAGTTCGCCCGCCACGTACAGGTCGAGATGGCCGTCGTTGTCGTAGTCGGCCCAGCCGGCCCCCTGGGTAGCGATCGGCTCGCCGAGCCCGGCCTGGAGCGTGACATCCTCGAATCGCCCGTCCCCCTTGTTGCGCAGGAGGGACATCCGGCGGGGAAGCTCCCAGGCCCCCCGGAGCATCAGGATATCGAGATCGCCGTCGTTATCATAATCGGCGTGGATCGCATTCAGGGAGAGGACCTGATCGGCGAGCCCGGCTGCCTCGGAAACATCGCCGAATGCGCCGTCGCCCCGATTCTTCAGGAGCAAGGCGCCTCGCTCGGCATCGGTCGTCGGCATGAAGACATCGAGCCGGCCGTCGCCGTCGAAGTCGTCGACCAGGCAGGCCCCGGCCATCGATTCTCCGCGGACGTTGAGCCCGGCCCCGGCGGCGATGTTGACCATCCGTCGCGAGTCGTCCTTCGACGAGGCGAACCGGCCGAGCGGCAGCAGGAATTCGGCCGGGACCCGATCCGGATACTCGCCGAGCGTCATGTGCGCGACATTCAACAGCCAGCGAATCCCCAGGTCTTCCGGACGTTGCCGCAAGTAGCGGGTGAAATGCTCGATCGCCTCGCGGGAACCCTCGGTCCGCCGGTGGACGGCCGCCTTGCCGAGCGGGAAGATGCAGCTCGACTCGTTGCAGCAGGCCACGCAATTCTCGATCTCGCCGCGACGGAGCGAAACCACCCCACGCAGGGCATCCATGTTGGCCCGGAACAAGGGAGAACGCGCGGGGTCGGCCGCCTGGGCCTTCTCAACCGCGATGCCGGCCTCCGTCCAGTTGCCGTCGTACATCCGCATCGAGCCCAGGATCTGGAGGATATCGGCCGATGTCGACGGGGTGGCCGGGTCGCCGGGGGGTAAGGCGGCAAGCTTCGATTCGAGATACACGACGCCGCGACGCCCTCGCCCGACCACTGACGCCTTGATCTCGGCCAATGACGACGAATCCCGGATCGGCGTCGAGAACCGGACCGCGGCCGAGTAACCGCTGTCGTCGAACGTGATGTCTGAGAACGGGGGGACCTTCTCCCCGACGAATCGGCGCGGGATGGCCGATACCATCGCCAACAATCGCGGCGTCGTTGCCGAGAGCCATTGACCGGCCCTTCGGGGCAAGGTTGCCGGATGAGGATCGGTCAGCGCGACACAGACCCCCAGGCAGGTGCCCAGGACCAGGACCCCGACGAAGGCCACCTTGAAGAACTTTCGGATTCCGCGCCGCATGGCCGCATTCCCCCGGTAGCTTCGATTCGATGAGGTGACGTGCGACAAGGATGAGAGGGGTTCAGGGCGATTTTGCCGAGGTCCCGGAACCGGATGGCAGCATCATGGAATAGAAGTTAGCAAGCCCCGCCTCGCCCCGTCGTCGATGGTAATCGACCAGCATCCGGGCCGCATCGGGGTCGTCGCGATGTTTGCTGAGGATCTGCTTGGCCCATCGGGCCCCCTCGTCATCGTGCGCGTGGTCGAACATCCAACGCGCGATCTCAAGCTGGCTCGCCCTGTCGTGGGGGGCGGCGATTAGCCGGTTCCTGGCGTCGTTGAGCCGCTTGAGATCGCTCCGAAGCTTCGCCGCATTGGCCTGCTCCACGCGAGCCTCATCGTCCCGGCCGAGCCGAGCTAACGCGAGCCCCCGGAGATGTCGGGCGGTCAGGTCGTGCGGATCGAGGGCGATCGCCCGGTCGACCGAGGCCAGGGTGGCGTCCCAGTCCCCTCGCCTCGATGCCTCGTTGGCCAATTCGATGTGAGGCGCGGCGATTTTGGGGTCGAGCGCGATGGCCCGTTCGAGGTGGACACGCGCGGCCGCCGCGTCCCCCTGTTCCATCAGGTTCTGCCCCGCTCCCAGGTGTGCGGCGGCGTTATCCGGCTCCAGGGCGAAATAGGCGTCGTACTCGGCGGCGGCCTCGGCGTTGCGATGCGCCTTGCGCAGCTCCTCGGCCAACCCGATATGCGCCCGGGCAAGCGACGGGTCGCGGCGGAGCGCCTCGCGATAATCGTTCTGAACCTTGTCCAGATCCCCGCCGTTGCGGCCGTGAATTTCCGCCCGCCACAAATAGGATTTCGGATCATCGGGGAAGTCGGCCGCCCAACGATCGAGCACCGCCGCGGCATTGGTCAGGTCGAACGATTCGAGATAGGCCCTGGCCAGCAGCTCGTCGATCTGGCGGTCGGGCGGGCTCGCCTCTTCGAACGCCTGCTTCAAGGCGGGAACCGCTTCCGTCGGCCGGCCCGCCTTGGCCGCGATCATCGCATGGAGGAGGGCGATCTTCTCGCGCGATGCACCCAAACCCTGAAGCCGCTTGAGCGATTCGGCGGCCTCGGGAAGCCGCCCCCCAGCGACATCGACACGCCCCTTGAAGAAATGAGCATCGGCCGAATCGGGGGAGGATTTCAGCCAATGTTCGATCAATCGATCGGCTTCGTCGTAGCGACCGGCGGCGACCGCCTGCTTCACACCGAGATCGATCGAATCCCGGTTCCTGGATGGAATGAGGATCACGAGAGCGATCGCCGCCAGGAGCCCAAGTCCTGCGGCGATCCCGTAGCGGCGGAAACGTCGGATGCCGGGGCGCCCCGACTCCCGGCCCCGGGACCCTATTTTGACGGACGACGATCCCATCTGCATTGCTCCTCGCCACGACCCGTTTGATTCTCACGCAGGTGATGGCGTAACGTCAAGCAATGGGAACGATCAGGCGCCAGCCAGGAGAACGATCATGAATCGGACCATCGGTTTCGCGACGATGGCGGCCTCGCTCTGGGTCTCGCAAATCACAATCGCACGAGCCGACTACGCCCTGGAGGATGGCGACACCGTCGCCTTCCTGGGGGATAGCATCACGGCGGCACAGACCTACGGGAAGATCGTCGAGAATTACACGCTCCTGCGCTTTCCGGAACGGAAGATCCGGTTCTTCAACGCCGGATGGGGGGGCGATACCGCCGCCGGGGGGCTCAAGCGGCTCGATCGCGACGCGCTCGACCGGGGCGCCACCGTGGTGATCGTCGCCTACGGGATCAACGACATCGGCTGGGGGACCCGGGCCGACGACGAGCACCGGAACCTTTATCTGAAGTCGATTCGCGGCATCGTCGAGCGCTGCAAGGAACGCAAGGCGAGGGTCTTCATCTGCTCGGCGGCCCTCACGGCGGAAGATCCCTCGAAGAGCGAAACCGGCTATCTCCAGAAGATGTGCGACGACGGCATGGCCATCGCCCGCGATTGCGGGGAAGGGGCCATCGACGTCCAGCGCACGATGCGATCGATCTTCGTCAAGGTGCTCGAAGCGGCGAAGCACGAGAAGAACGCCAAGGACAAGCCGGCCCTGCACACCCCGGACGGCATCCACCTCAACGACCTCGGCCAGCTCGCGATGGCGTTCGCGATCATCAAGGGGCTGGGCGCGCCGGCCGAAGTCTCCTCGGCCACGCTCGACGCCCGCGACCTGAACTCGACCTCGGCGCAAGGCTGCCGAATCTCCAACCTCAAGGGCGACCCCGCTCACCTGGAATTCGAACGGCTCGACGACGGGCTGCCGGTAAACTTCGGGATCTTCGGCGCCTTGCAGTTCCGGTTCATCCCCATCCCCGACGAGATCAACCGCTACATGCTCTCGGTCCGGGGACTCGTCGACGGCAAATATGAAGTTCTCGCCGACGGCCGGGCGCTCGGCACCTGGCCGGCCGAAGTGCTCGCCAAGGGGATCAACATTTGCTCGGCGACCGCCGACGGCTGGGAGCCGGGCGGCCCCTGGGACGCCCAGGCCACCGCCCTGATCCAGCTCACCAACGCCCGGAGCAACGTGGCCGGCTCGCGTCGAGAGCTTTACCACTTCCTGCCGAACTACCCCGAGGCTCCTACGCTATCCGCCCAGACCGATACCGTTATCGCCCGGATCGAGGAGGCCCAGCGCACCCTGGTCAAACCCCGACCGTTCCATTTCGAGGTTCGCCCGGCGACGCCGAAGACCAAGCAATGACTGCTCATCGGTTCGCCCTTGACGCTTCCAGATCGCGGCGAGGGCAAACCTTCTTGATTTATCGCAATTTGCGATTAAACTTCTTGATAACGCAAATATCGAACGCCGATAATCAGGCCATGCGAGTCATTTCTCGGAGGAGATTGCGAGAGTTCTGGGAGTCCAAGAGTGGCGATTCCATCGCGGCGAAATCCAAATTGTTGGCCTGGGAAAAGATCGTCAAGAGTGCCTCCTGGGACAACTGGTCGGATTTGTCGATTACCTACCCCAATGCCGATCTCGTGGGAAACTGCATCGTCTTCAATATTGGCGGCAACAAATACAGGCTCATCGCCAGGATCATGTACGAGAGCGAGCGAGTCTTCGTGTTGAAGGTCATGGATCACGAGGAATATGACAGGAGAGACCCGAGTCGGAAGAACCAAGCCAAATGGGTCGACGAATGCCGCTGCCATCAACCGCCGCCACCTCGCAAATTGAAATCGATTCGCTAATCCCCGAAGGGATCTCGGACATGGCAATCGCCTCTCTTCCGCAGGCTGAGACCTACTTTAAGCTGGTTCAACAATTTCCCCTGGTCGTCATCAAGAACGACGAACACCTCGCAGCGGCCTGTGCATTCCTCGACGAGCTTCTAAGCCAACATCTCGACGAGGGAGGGACGGCTTACCTCGATACGCTCACCGAGCTTGTCGAAAGTTACGAAGATAAAAACGAACCCGCCCTCGATGCGCCTCCCGAGGACGTCTTGAGAGAATTGATCGACGCGAACAATCTCACGCAACATCAACTCGCGAAAACCGTGGGCATCTCGCAGTCCACGATTTCCGACGTGCTGAACGGCAAGCGAAAGCCGACGGCCGAGCACATCAAGTCACTGGCCAGGCATTTCAATATATCGCCGACCGTATTCCTGGGATCACGCGACAATTCCTGATCCCCGAAAGCTTCCGACCTATCGACGCTGGTATCGATCGTTCATCTCGACGACGGCGGGACGGTCGGCTTCAGCCGAGGGTCCGAGAGGTCGAGCCGATACATGATCTGATTGTATTCGTAATAGGGGGTCGGGTGGACGTTGCCACTGAAGGTGTTCACATACGTCCCTTCGAGGTAGATGATCCGCCCGCCGTCCTGGTCGAAGAAGGGATGCTGGGTGGGGTTGTAGAAGTCGTGCGCATCCCCCTTCTTGTTGGCGTGGGTGATGATCTTATGGGCCTCGGCCCAGGGGCCTTCGGGGCGGTCGGCCTCGGCGAACCAGATTTCGCCGAGCACCGTCGCCCCCATCACCTGCGAGGCGATCATGATGTATTTCTTGCGATATTCGTTCCAGTGGCATGAGGAATTGTTGAGGAGGATTACGGTTCCCTTGTCGGGATCCTTGAGCCGGAACGGCGATTCTTCGAGCTTCATCTTGCCATTGGCGATCAATTGTTGCTGCCGCTTGGCGTCGAGGGGTCGGGTCCCCTTCTTCCATCCCCAGGCGAGCTTCCCCTGTGCGTCTCGCTCAAGGTGTTCCTCGATCCTGTCATCGGACGACGTGCCGGGCATCAGGCAGGTGTACGCCTCGTAAGAGGCGAGGTCGAGGTACGACTTCATGTCGGCCTTCACCCGCAGCCAGGGATACGGCGCGGTGAAATGGATATAGTCCCCCCCGTCCTGCTTGACGACGGAGGTCTGGCCGGTCGGCGTGAAGATCGGGTTCAGGGGGACATCCCGCATCTTCTCGAAGGTTTCGGTCTCGTCGTTGTACATGAGGAAGCCGCTCTCCAGCACCGCCCCCAGCCCTCGACGCCGCTCGAAGAACGCGAGCATTCGCTCGCGGCCGGACTCGTCGGGCAGGACGACCACCGCCGAGATCCAGACGACCCCCTCACCCTTGATGGGGGCCATCGGCCGGGAAAAACCATCCTTGCCGATGAAATAGGTGAGGTTCAGCCCGACCGACGGATCGACCTTCGACGGCGCGGGGGATGTGGCGCCGGAGGTCGAGAAGTTGCCGAGCGCGTAGGAGAGCTTGTTCGTATCGCCGTAGAACCAGTAGATGCGGCCCCGGTAGGTGGCGGTGAGCACGCTGTCCTGACCGGTCACCTCGGAATTGAGGAGGGGGTGCTCGATGGGGGC
>CALKTZ010000906.1 GCA_937997355.1 uncultured Planctomycetales bacterium
AGCGCCGCTGGTACGAGCCGGTGCGGCGGATGAGGGCCGCCATCGACGCCGGCAAGATCGGCCGGCCGATCCTCGGCACCTTTACCATGTTCAGCTGGCGCGACGAAGCCTATTACAGGTCCGATCCCTGGCGCGGCAAGTGGGACACCGAGGGGGGCGGCGTGCTCGTGAACCAGTCTCCCCACATGATCGACCTGCTCCTCTGGCTCATGAGCGATCCGGTCGTCGAGGTGAGCGGCTACTCGGCCAACCTGAACCATCCCTACATCGAGGTCGAGGATTCGGCCGTGGCGATCCTGCGGTTCAAGAATGGGGGGCTGGGCTCGATCGTCACCAGCCTCTCGCAGAAGCCGGGGATCGCCACCAAGGTCCACATTCACGGTTCGAACGGGGCGTCGGTCGGCGTGGAAACCGACCGAGGCGCGACCTTCATCGCCGGCATGACCCCGATCGCCGAGCCCCCCCTGAACGACCTCTGGACGATCCCCGGCGAGGAGGCCCTGCTGGCCGAATTTGAGGCCGAGGACCGCGCCCGATTCGCCACGATCGACGCCACCAACCACTACCACCGGCTCCAGATCGAGGACTTCCTCAAGGCCATCCTCGAAGAGCGCCCGCCCCTCGTGACCGGCGTCGACGGCCGGCG
The DNA here is from genome assembly GCA_937997355.1 of uncultured Planctomycetales bacterium. Lineage (GTDB taxonomy): Bacteria > Planctomycetota > Planctomycetia > Isosphaerales > Isosphaeraceae > CALKTZ01. The sequence goes on from CALKTZ010000906.1 coordinate 647, forward strand.
CGCCGTGGCGATCTTCGACGCCATCTACCGATCGAACCGCGAGAAACGCCCGATCACCATCGACGAGGTTTAGGGGATTTCGACCTTGATCCGGTTCCGGTAGGTCCCCCCGGCATGGCCGACGCTATCCCAACCCCGCCCCACGGAGGTGCCCGCCAGGGTGAAATAAATGCCGGCCGTCGAGGTCGGGGCGTCGCCGCTCAGGCTGAATTCGATCGCATTGACCGGCACTCCCCAGCCGGCGGTCGGGGAGAGGGCGGTGCCGGTTTGCGCGGCCCAGTCTTCGAGAACCATCACGGCCACGGCCTTCCCCCGATCGTGGATCGTGACGCGCAGCGAGGCCGATCGGCTCAACGGCCCCGCCGCGAGTTCGCGGAACGGCCCCTTCTCGCCGCTGGCCGCCTCGACGACGTGGAATCGATTGCCGGCATCCCGATACGCCAGGCGGAGCGGACGGCCCACCGGATAGTCGGCCGGCAGTACGTCGATGACCGCCTCCGGGCAAGGCCAGTTGCTTGTGCCCCGAGACTTCGAGGTCGCAGAACGAGTTCAGATGGGAGAAGATCGGGGCCGTCAATTCCGCGTAGGATTCCAGGAGGATCGGCCCTCCCTCCATGCCCGGCTCGACCTTCAGCAAAGCGTCATAATCGGCGCGATACCACATCGTGATTCGGTCGTCTTCTCGGGCACTCGATTTCAGGCGAAGGCCCGGCCCCTCCCGCAACGCGGCAGGAGCCAGGATCGTCGACGAGCCGTCGGCGGATCGGCTGATGAAGCTCAGGAGCGGCTTGATGTTCAGCGTTAGCTTCTCGGCCTTCACCGTAATCGTTCCATCCCCGGGGCTGACCCAGAGCCGCTCGCTGAGCCTGCCGCCATTCATCGGATTCGAAGCCTGTTCGGAGAATTTCGCGGGCATCGGCGGGTTCAAGGGACGAGTATCCGGCGCGGGGGCTCGTTGCGTCAGGGGGAGGATCGCGCCGAACAGCAGCGCCGCCGCCGCGTTCGCTCGGATCAGGCCCGAGGATGTTGCCGTCGGCATCGCTTGTCGCCGGAAGGTCAGGAGCCAGGCCATCCCCATCACGACGGCCCCGAAGAGGGGACCGGCAAAAATCCAGCGGAACGTGACCGGGAAGAGAAGCCGCAACGAAATGGCCGAGGCAGCCCAGGCCAGCGGAAAGACGACGAGAATCGAGCGCAACCGATGGATGTCATGCCGCCTGGCCATCGAGATCGCCAGCGTCACCGGAATCAGCAAGACGAGCGGCGCGACCGTGTTACTCCAGAACCGGGGATGCTCGACCGGGAAGCCCCCCGGCAGGAGCCAGAGCAACCCGATGGCCACGACCGCATGAAACGCCAGAACCAGGAGCCAGAAGAGGCGAAATGGACGTGCCATGCAAAGCCCCAAGACAGTCGAGGAAATTCTTCGGAGCGTCCGGGCGGCGTCGAGATCCACTCGAAAAGCCCTTCTTCCGAGCGATCATACGACATTTGTCAAAACAGTTCGAGAACTGTCCTCAACGCTCCTCGTTTGATAGGCTCGAAACCTTCGCCCCGGGAATCGTTCTGGAAAAGGGACCTCTCCATCATCTCTCTCGACGCCATGATGCCGAGCCGCGTGTTCTCCGGATCGAGATCGACCCGGCTGGCGATCCTGCTGATGCTCGAAGTGCTGGCGTTGGCTTATCTCCAGTCGCCGGCCGAGCGGTTCGTGCGCTACATCGCGTTCGATTCGAGCGTCGATCTGTCGATGCAATATTTGCTGGATCATGGATCGGTCCCCACGGTCGATTTCGCCTGCATCTATGGGCTCGTCCCGCTGATCCTGAATCGGGCCTGGTACGGCCTGGCGGGGCTCACCCCCGGCGCGTATCGGGTTGAAGTCCTGGTCTGCCTCTGCATCATGGCCTGGGGACTTGCCCGGTTTGCCCGGGCGCGTCGGATCGGCCCGGCGGGGATCGCCTTGATCGTGCTGGCGATGCCCGACATCCTCTTCCCGGCCTACAGCACGGTGGTCCACGTGCTGGAGCCCGCCTTGCTGGTCCATGGCCTCGCCGAACAGGCCCGGGGACGGCGACGCCATGCCCTGGCCCTGGCCACGGCGGCCTGCTTCGTCAAGCCGGCGATGGGCTATGTTTACGGCGCCTGCCTGCTGATCGGCATCGCGGCCGATTCGCTGCGAAAACGGCCGGAAACCGGGCAAGATCGAGATTGGGAAACGGGGTTCCGCGCCCTCGTTCCGGCGGCCCTGGTTGGGGCGTTGCTGTCGGCTCTTGTCATCGCGGCCTATGGGGTCAAACCGTTGCTCGGCTCGATCCTCCCGATCCAGGGTGCGTCGGTCTATCGGCTCAATCGGTTCGGCTTCTTCACGGGGATCGGCAGCGAGTTCTGGGCCTGGCCGAAGGGGGGATTCTGGGAATACTTCCGCTACGAGGTCGGCTTCTGGATGCTGGGAACCCTCTGGCTGATCGCGGGGGGGATCGCGGCGTTCGTCCGACTGTGTCGAGGACGATCGACGGGCGACGAGGTGATCGACGACGAACTGGCCGCCTGCTGCGCGACCCTCCACGTCGTCTTCATCACCTGCATGTTCGGGCTCCGGACCTCGTGGACTTATTACTTCACGATCCTGATCCTCGGCCTGGCGGTGCTCTCGAAGCGGGGGCGGACGGGACTCGTCGTTGCCTGGATTCTGGCGGCCTTGCTGCTGGTGAACGATCGGTCCAAGCTCTTGCAGGTGCGCCAGGAGTGGGCGACCTCGGCCCCGGGCGCCGACACCCTGGGCCTCTGGGCCACGGCCGAGGAGCGTTCCGAATGGATCGAAGTGCGCGAACTCATCCGGGGGGGCACGCCCCCCGTGCTGCTGGCCTGGGTTGACGGCTCGGTGCCGCTGCTGCCGGAATTCGCCCCGCCGGTCGCCGGCTACTTCTGCCCGGGTTTGACGCTGCCGATCGAGATCCGCCGTAAGGCGGATCAGCTCCGCTCGGCGAGCTGGATCGTCACGGTCGTCCATCGCGACTGGGAAGGGTTCGCCCAATGGCCCGAGCTTGCCGACGCCTTCGACGGCACCGAACTTGCCTTTGAAGGGAAGACGTTCCGGGCCTATCGGCGGATTCGGCCCCCCGCATCGGCCCGGTCATCTCCGGGCAACTCGGGCGGCCCTTGAGCCGATTGACCCCCGATCGCGGCTTGTCACTCAAGCGGGATGCCCATTATCCTCGAAAGAATCAACCGACCAGGCGACGTAACGACCGGAGGAGCCGCGAGCGGCGATCTCATGAGCAATCAAGCAGGTTCGAGCAATAACCTCGTCAAGCTGGCCCCTTCGATCCTCTCGGCCGACTTCACCAAGCTGGGGGCGCAGGTCGCCGAGGCGGAACGCGCCGGGGCCGACCGGATTCACGTCGACGTGATGGACGGCCACTTCGTCCCCAACATCACGTTCGGCCCGGTGGTGGTCCGCTGGCTCCGGCCGGTGACGACCATCCCGCTGGAAGTCCACCTCATGATCGACGCCCCGGAGCGCTACCTGGAGGCGTTCGCGGAGGCCGGGGCCGACTCCTTGCTCGTCCACGAGGAAGGGGCCAATCATCTGCACCGGACGGTCCAGTTGATCAAGCAACTCGGGAAGAAGGCGGGGGTGGTGATCAACCCGGCGACCCCGGCCGGGGTGCTCGAAGAGATCCTCCCCGACGTCGACCTGGTCCTGGTCATGACGGTGAACCCCGGATTCGGCGGGCAGAAGTTCATCGAGGGGACTCTCCCCAAGATCCGCAAGATTCGCGGGATGATCGACGAGGTGAACCCGAGCTGCGAGCTTGAGGTGGACGGCGGGATCGACGTGGAGACCCTGCCGCATGTCGTCACGGCGGGGTGCTGGGGGCCGGCTCGGCCGTCTTCGGCAATCCCGCCGGGATCACCGAGGGCATCCGCCAGTTGACCGAGGCCGCCCGCGCCTGCACGGCCTTCATCGCGTGATCCTCACGCATAGGTCAAACAGATTTGAGGCCGCGAAGTGTCAAGCGGCGTGTACCTTGAATCGCCCCTCCGGGGCTTGAAGGCCGGGGGCAAAGTGGGGAATGTTGTCCGTCGAGATCCCAGGGGCGTCGCCCCTGGCTCCGGCTGAATCGCCCCTCCGGGGCTTGGCCCGGGTACCGCATTTGCCGATCGCGCGATCCGACGGCATGCATGATCGAAGGCCCAGCCCCGGAGGGGCGGCCTAGCTGTAGCTCGGGGCATCGCCCCGAGTCCCGAATCCGACGACAGTCCCTTTTTCTCTCCTCGTCAAGCCCCGGAGGGGCGATTCAAGGATGTTCAAAGCAGTGGTCGGGAAACCCGCGCCGAACGAATTTAGGCATTCTCCCTTTCCTCGGCTCACGCCAGCATGTCCTTGACGACCTTGCCGTGGACGTCGGTGAGGCGGAAATATCTCCCCTGATATTTATACGTCAGCTTTTCATGATCGACGCCGAGGAGCCGGAGGATGGTCGCGTGGAAGTCGTGGACGTGGACGCCGTCGGTCGCCACGTTGTAGCCGAAGTCGTCGGTCGAGCCGACCGTCCCCGGCTTGATGCCGCCGCCGGCCGCCCAGACCGTGAAACAGCGGGGGTGATGGTCGCGGCCGTAATCGCTCGGCGTCAGCTTCCCCTGGCTGTAGCTGGTGCGGCCGAACTCGCCCCCCCAGATGACGAGGGTGTCGTCGAGCATCCCCCGGCGCTTCAGGTCGGCCAGAAGTCCCGCGCAGGCCTGGTCGGTCTCGCGGGACTGGTTGCGGATTCCCCCCGGCAGGCCGCCGTGATGGTCCCAGCCGGGATGGAATAACTGGATGAATCGCACGTCGCGCTCGGCCAATCGGCGGGCCAGGAGGCAGTTGGCCGCGAAGGTCCCCGGCTTGCGCGCGTCGGGGCCATACAGGTCGAACACATGGTCGGGCTCCCCCGAGAGGTCCGTCACCTCGGGGACCGAGGTCTGCATGCGGTAGGCCATCTCGTACTGCGCGATCCGGGCCGAGATCGCCGGGTCGAGGGTCGACTCGTATTCCATCTGATGCAATTCGCGGAGCCGGTCGAGCATCTTGCGACGGCCGGCGGACGTCACCCCGGGCGGGTTGTCCAGATACAGGACCGGCTCGGCCCCCGCGCGGAACTGGACCCCCTGGTGGATCGACGGCAGGAACCCGTTCCCCCAGAGCCGAGAATAGAGCGGTTGGTCGGGGCGTTTCTGGCTGAGCAGCACGCAGAACGCCGGGAGATTCTGGTTCACCGAACCGAGGCCGTAGCTCATCCAGGAGCCGATCGACGGCCGCCCCGCGATCTGCGAGCCCGTCTGGAAGAAGGTAATCGCCGGGTCGTGGTTGATCGCCTCGGTGTAGGCCGACCGCACGAAGCAGATCTCGTCGGCCATGCGGGCGGTGTACGGCAGTAGCTCGCTGATCGAGGCCCCCGAGTTTCCATACTTGCCGAACTTGAAGATCGAGCCGGCCAGCGGCAAGGTCGCCTGATTGGCCGACATCCCGGTGAGCCGCTGGTTCCCCCGGATCGACTCCGGCAGGTCCTGCCCGTTCATCTTCCGGAGCATCGGCTTGTCGTCGAACAGATCGAGCTGCGACGGCCCGCCGCTCATGAACAAGTAGATGACCCGCTTCGCCCTGGGGGGGAAGTGCGGCTTGCTCAAGACGCCGTGCGGGGTGAGATCGAGGTTGGACGCGCCGTTCGAGCCGGGCGCTGCTCCCGGAGCGGCCCCCAGCACGCTCGCGAGGTCGTCTCCCAGGATCGACGCCAGCGCGGCCCCGCCGATCCCCAGGCTCGTCTGGGAGAAGAAATGGCGGCGAGTCAGGTGGAGCGAGTGATCACCCACGGAATCGAATCGCTGGTTGTTCATAACAATTTCCAAATTACATAGATGGTTTGGAGACCTTCGGTCGCGGGTATCGGCGGGGTCGTCCGGTGGCACGCGCCGAACAGAGATTGCGGCCGGGTGGCCGGGGCGAAGCGTCAGCGTGCCCCGGGGGCCAGGCCAGAGCTCTCGGGATCGTCGGAACTCCGGGGCATGCTCGCCCTGTCGGGCTCACTCTGCCCCGGCCACCCTTCACCGACCGATGCGGGACAGATATTCAAAGCTTCACCCCGGAATCCATCATGAGCCTTCGGATCACTCTGGAAAGACCGCTTGACCCGATCGATCAACGATTCATCACTGTCTCATCGAAGTTGAACAGGGCCTGGGCCAGCACGGTGAGGGCCGCGCACTCGGCCGGGTCGATGGCCGGGTCGCGTGGGGCGTCCCCCTCGGCGAGGAGTTTCAACGCATCGGACCGGCCCGAGCGGAACTCGTCGTACTGCTCGCGGTAGAGGTCCTGGAGCGTGGCCAGCTCGCGATCGATCGGCCGGCGTCCGGTGAGGGTGCGGAAGATGAACCCGATCCGGCCGCCTAGCTCGGTTCCTCCCTCATGGAAGGCTCGCTGGGCGACTCCCCGGGCGGCCTCGACGAACTGAGGGTCATTGAGAAGGACGAGGGCCTGGAGCGGGGTCGCGGTCGGCAGGCGGCGGGCGATGCAAACCTCCCGGCTGCCGGCGTCGAAGGTGAGCATGTTTGGGGGGGGCGAGGTCCGCTTCCAGAAAGTATAGAGCCCCCGGCGATGACTC
>CALKTZ010000907.1 GCA_937997355.1 uncultured Planctomycetales bacterium
GTTTATGACGAGCTGCGAATGGCCGAGCGCCACCCGACCGCCGAGGATGTGTTCCAGGCCGTCCGCGTCGAGATCCCCAAGATCAGCCTGGCCACCGTCTACAAGGCGTTGGAAGCGTTGGTAGCCGTCGGCGTGGCCTATCGCCTCACCACCGGGGATGGCACCCAGGCCGCCCGCTACGATGCCCGGCGCGACCACCACTATCATTTCCGCTGCCTCCAGACCGGCACCGTCCACGACCTCCCCACCCAGTTCGACCCCGAGCTGATCACCAAGCTCGATCCGAACCTGCCGGATTACCTGAGCCATCAAGGCTTCCGCCTGACCGGCTACCGCCTGGAATTACTCGGCTATCAGACGGACTCCCCGGACTCAGCCCAGCCCGCGCCGGCTCTCGGGAATGGCCCCGAGTCCCCGGCCTCGACTCCGGTTGAACTCGACCAATGAGCGAGCCGCAGCCCGAGTTTCTCCCGGACCGGGGACCGGCCCCCGACCCCGCCGATGCTCCCCCCCTGATCGACACCCACGCCCATCTCGACGATCCCCGGCTCAAGGCCGACCTCGACGGCCTGCTCAACCGCGCGGCTCGGGGCGGCCTCGTGCAGATCCTGGCGGTCGGCACCACGGCCGAGGACAGCGAGCATGTTTGCGAACTCGCACGGACGCGTCCCGGAATCTTCGCCACCATCGGCGTCCATCCGAATCATGCCCGGGAGGCCGCGCCGGGAGATTGGGACCGAGTCGTCGCATTGGCCAATCTCCCCCGGGTCATTGCGATCGGCGAAACGGGACTCGATCGCCATTGGGATTTCACTCCGTTCGACGAACAAATCCGCTGGTTCGACCGCCACATCCGCCTGGCATTCGACCTCGATCTCCCCCTAGTAGTTCACTGCCGGGAGTGCGAGCAAGATATCATCGACCAGCTTCGAGCCCTGAACCGCCCGGTCAAGGGGGTGCTGCACTCGTTCGCCGGCACCTGGGACCATGCACAGGTGTTCCTGGATCTCGGACTTCATCTTTCGTTCGCCGGGATGATCACCTTCACGAACAAGAACCTGGACCCGCTCCGCGAGGTCGCCTCGCGAGTCCCCGACGACCGGATTCTTGTCGAAACCGATAGCCCCTACCTCAGCCCCCATCCCTTCCGGGGCAAGACCAACGAACCGGCCCGAGTCGCCTTCACTGCTCAGACCGTCGCCAGGGCGCGCGGCGTCTCATTCGATGATCTGGCGCGGCTCACCACGGCCAACGCGCGTCGGCTCTTCGCACTTCCCGACGATCGGATTTGTTGAACCTTCCCGGGATTATAACCGTATAATCGCTACAGATTTCCCACCCTTTCCTTGCTGTGGGAAATCGTACGAAAAATTTCGAAAATTCGTCGCACTGACCATATCCCGGCGCAACATTTCCTATCTAAATTATTGAAGTCCGCCGCCGAGGATGCCGACGAAGAAACCAGACGTTGAGATCCGTCGAATCGTGAAAATCGGGCCAGGAGGATCCTGGTCCGGCTCGCGAGGACGATCTCCGGAGTTGTCCGATGAGCCATTTCATGGAACTGATCCACGGGTTCGCTCTCCTGATTCCGATCGGCGTCCTTTTGTCGATCGGAGGTCTCATCGCCCTGAATAGCGGCATGAATCAGCCGGGATCTGGTTTCGCCCTGCGACGTTACGCGGGCAACCTCGGGTTCATGGTCATCCACTTGGCCTGTGTACTGGCGATCTTGCTCTTCGTTCAACAATGGGTCGGCCTGGGATTGGGGCTTGGCCGCTAATCGGCGGGCATGCGATTTATTTAGCTTTCTTTAGTAATAGTTATGAGCTATCCCAATCTGGAATTAATGAGCTTTCTTAAGTAACGCGTTACTGCGAACCATTTAATTAGCATTCTTTAGAAATTCGACAGCCATTCCCGGTTGCCGTGAGTGTCAGTCGAGCCCCATCGAGTGGGCTTACACCCCGCGAGCCTGCGGGTCCCAGAGAATCTTATGCTGCTGGAGCTGGAGCCGGATCGGCAGCCTCGTTTCGAGTATCCAGGCGGCCAACTCAGTCGATGAGACCCGGCCGAAGCAGGCGCCGAACAGGATGGGGCAGCGGCCGATCAGAGAATGGGCGCGGACCTGAGAGATCGACCAGTCGAAGTCTTCGCGGTCGCAGATGACGAACTTGAGTTCATCGATCGGCTTGAGGAGAGCCAGATTACTCCAGAGATTGGCGTCAACTTCGCCCGACCCCGGTGTCTTGAGGTCGAGGATGATGTGAACCCGAGGATCGACGGGGCCGATATCGAGCGCGCCGCTCGTTTCCAGGAGGACGGTCTTCCCTTCGTCGGCGAGCCGGGTCATCAGCGGGAAGACTTCCGGCTGGAGCAGGGGTTCTCCACCGGTGATCTCGACGAGTTGATCTCCGAGCGCATGCACCTGGGCTACGATCTCATCGATGCCGAGCGGCTTCCCCTGATTGAAGGCGTGCGGGGTGTCGCAATAGACGCAACGGAGATGGCACGCGGTGAGCCGGACGAAAATGCAAGGCAGGCCCGCGAAGGTGCTCTCTCCTTGCAGGCTCCGATAGATCTCGTGGATCACCAAAGTCCCGGCGGCTTTCCGATCGAGGGAGCGAAGCCGCTCCGGGTGCGAAACGACCGGCAAGATCGTATCGGCCTTCGCGGGCTCCGTGGACTTCGCGGGCGGGTCCTGGATCAGCAACCGAGTCATCGTCTTCCTTATCGAGATTCCCAAAACGGCGAGGCGATCGCGTCGAGTGACCGCGTTCTTTGCTTCGCTCCATCATACGACCGCGCATCTCAAACGCCCAGCCGAAGACTCGGTGCAGCCCCCATGTCAGGAGACGATGAACCGCCCCAGCGATGGCGGTCATCCGGAGCTTGCCGGTTCCAGGAGCAGCTCTTCCAGGATCTGGGCCTGCGGCCTCGGCTTGCCTCTCCGTCGCAGGAGAAAGAGATGGTCGGGGGGGAAGAGGTGTGCGGCCGAGATCTTGACGACGCCGGGGCCGGGCTTCCAGTCGGCGACCAGGGGGGTCAGGCCAACCCCGACCTTGCGCCGAACGAATTCCTCGATCGCCTGGATCAGGCTCACTTCCACCGCAATCTGGACGCGGTCGAACAGGCCGGCGACCCGGAACACGTCGTCGCACTTCTGCCGCCAGAGGAAGTCGGGCAGGGGCATGATCAGCGGATGAGCGGCGATGTCCGCGAGCGTCGGCACAGACTTCCGGGCCAGGGGATGGCGGGCGGGCACGAGCAGCCCCGGCGGCCGTTGGCGCAGGACGATCATCTCCAGCGACGGCCTGCGGATATGGCCGACGATGCTGCCGGTGACGACCGCCAGGTCGGCGGCCCCCGAGAGCAATTCCTTCTCGGTCTGCTCGGGCGACGAGCTGAGCGACAGGCGGACCCGCGTCGAGGGGTGGTTCCGCTTGATCTCCGCCACGGGGCCGGCGAGTTCTCCCGCGGCCGAACCCGGCGTGGCGATCACGCGCAGTTCCCGGGGGAGCGTCCCGCGCAAACGCCGGAAGACCTCTTCGAGCGAATCCACCGAGCGGAGCAGGTCGGAAATCAGGTCGAGGAGGGCCTGGCCGTCCTCGGTGGGGCGCCAAGTGCGTCCGTGACGCTGGAGCAGGCTGACGCCGAATCGCCGCTCCAGCGCCCGGACCTGCTGCCAGACCCCCGAGTGCGACAGGTTCATCGCCCGCGCGGTTTCCGCGAAGGACTTCTGCTGCAAGAACTCGCAGAAGATCCGCAACTGGGTCAGATTGAGTTCCTTGAAGCGCTGGATATGGTCAGGCATGGATATCGCGGAAGTTTAAGGTTTTGAAAATTGAGTGTTCCAGAATTGCGAAGAGCAAAGCCCTTGCAAATGTGAAATCAATGAGAAAAGCTATCCTCGTATTCGACGACACCGACGCACCTTATGCGGAACTGCCCGGCTTGCAACGAGCTGGACGCATCGGCTCGAATCAGGCCAGCACCGGAAGTACCCAAGGCGATCGAGTCTCACGCATACGGGTGCGGGTTTCGCCACACCGCCGTCCTCCGAAGCATTGTCCAAGTCGCGTACGGGGTTTCCTCTCCGATCCCAAGCGAATGAGTCTGTAGACACGAACGAATCCTGGGATGATCCCAACCGGAGACGATTCTCTCGTCCGGTCTCCGGTTCCAAAAGGAATTCCGTCGCCGCCTCGCTCTCTCCCGCTGTCACGGAACCTGTGTTGTTTTTCAACGTCCGGCTGATCGGGGCTGCTCGCGATCCGTGGCGCCTCCTTGAACCGGCATGTTTCCTTTTGCTCTTCGAGAGAGATTTGGAGTGCCCATGCAACTGTCACGGAAACCGGCAACACGCCAGGGCTTCACGCTGATCGAGCTCCTGGTGGTCATCGCCATCATCGCGGTCCTGATCGCCCTCCTGCTCCCCGCGGTCCAGTCGGCCCGCGAGGCGGCGAGGCGCATCCAGTGTACGAATAACCTGAAGCAAATCGGACTCGCCCTGCACAATTATCACGACTCGAACCTCTCCTTCCCGCTGGGGGGGTCGTCCCGGAGCGACAGCAACAGCCTCACCGATAACTGCCTCCCCTGGCGGGCGATGATCCTCGCCCAGATGGAAGGGGGCACGCTGTATAATAACTTCAATTTTTCGATGAATCCGACCAGCTCGGGGAACACGTTCGACA
>CALKTZ010000908.1 GCA_937997355.1 uncultured Planctomycetales bacterium
TAAGATGAAAGTGCAGTATGGTCCCCTGGCCGACGGCGATTCATCTCGCAATGACAACGAGCGAGTGAAACGTTATGTCGCCAAGTACACAATCAACCCCGCCATCACCCACGGGATCGCCGACCATGTGGGGAGTATCGAGGGGGGGAAGCTGGCCGACCTCCTGATCTACAAGCCGGAGTATTTCGGCGTGAAGCCCGAGTTGGTCCTCAAGGGAGGCTTGCTGGTGAGCGCCCAGATGGGCGACCCCAACGCCAGCATCGCCACGCCGCAACCCGTCTACCCGCGTCCCCAGTTCGCCTCATTCGGCCGGGCATTGTCGAAGTCGTGCCTCTCGTTCGTCTCGAAAGCATCGCTGGAAGCGGGGATCGTCGAGCGTTACGGGTTGCAGCGCGAGGTCGTGGCCGTCTCCAACTGCCGACAGATCGGCAAGAAAGACATGAGACGCAACGAGGCGACCCCCGAAATCAAGGTCGACCCCGATACCTATCAGGTGTGGGTCGATGGAGAAGAAGTCAGCAGCCAGCCGCTCGATGTGCTGCCGATGGCCCAGCGGTACTTCCTGTTCTGACCATCGTCCCGGCCGGCCACGGTTTCGCGCCCCTCGACAATGCAAGGGAGCCCAATCCCCAGCGATCGGGCTCGGATCGGATCCGATGAATCTACGATTACTCCAAATTGCCGACTCGGCCCTCCCGATCAGTGGCTATACGCATTCGTGGGGGCTCGAGGCGGCAATTGCGCGCCGGCTTGTTCATGATCCCGAAACCCTGGAACGATGGACACGCCGTTGGTTGCGGGCTTCCCTCGGCCCCATGGAAGGTGTACTCGTCGCTTCCGCGTGCCGTTCCGCCGCCCTGGGTTCGGCCGAAGAGTTGAGGGGGCTCAACCGTTTGGCGAATGCGTCCATCGTCCCTCCTTCCATCCGACGCGCCAGTCGCGAGATGGGGGATCAATTGATCGCATTGGGGACAACCTGGGCGTGGTCGGGGACTCCCCTGGTACAATTCCTTGATGCACTGATCGAGGACGGGGAGGGGTGGCATCATCCGGTTGCGTTCGGCTTGCTCGGCGCCCTCGCGGGGGGCAGTCCCGAGGAAGTGCTGCTCACCTATCTGCACCAGGCAAGCCTCGGGATGATCGGCGCGGGAGTGCGTGCCATCCCCGTCGGCCACACGCATGGTCAACAGATCCTGGCCTACGTGCAAGACGACATCCGCGATCTGGTCGTGCGATACAGCGATTGCGATCCGGCGACCGCGGGGGCCGGTTGTCCTTATTACGAGGTGTTATGTGATGAGCAAACTCGGCTGTACGCTCGGATGTTCCGATCTTGACGACCGACTGGACGCGATGGCCGGCCCGGTCCGTGCAAACCGTCGCCGATTCGCGCCGATCGTCGCGTTCCACGGCGATCCACGATACACCCACGATCACATGGGGCGCCCCGGGCCTGCCCGATATGCCGGCCCGTCGCGGTCGGTCTTCACCCTGGGCGTGGCGGGGCCGGTGGGCTCGGGAAAGACGGCCCTGGTGGAGGCGCTCTGCCGTGAGCTGTGGCCGGAGATCAACCTGGCCGTGATCACCAATGATATCTATACCCACGAAGACGCCGAATTCCTCTCGCGGCGCGATGTCCTGCCCGTCGAGCGAATCGTGGGGGTCCAGACCGGCGGTTGCCCTCACACCGCGATCCGCGACGATGCGAGCGCCAACCTCAGCGCGGTGGCCAATTTCCAGAGACAAATCCCCGATCTTCGGATGGTCCTGGTCGAGTCGGGGGGGGATAATCTCACGGCCGTCTTCTCCCGCGAACTTGCCGACGTTTTCATCTTCGTCGTCGACGTGGCCGAGGGGGACAAGATTCCCCGCAAGGGAGGGCCGGGCATTTGCAACAGCGACCTGCTGGTGATCAACAAGACCGATCTGGCACCGCACGTCGGCGCCGACCTGGAAGTGATGCGGCGAGACAGCCTGAGGATGAGAGGGGAACGACCATTCTTAATGATCAGCATCCGTCAGAAGGAGGGGGTCGATCAGGTAGTTTCGTGGGTCCGAACTCAACTCGCATCACACGAGAAGAAATCGTAACACCGCCCGATTTCGAATGCCTTAACTCGGCCAACCACCCCGCCGCCAGGGTCGGAGGAGCCCGGATCGAGTTGATCACTCAGGGCAAGGAAACGCGGCTGGGAACTTGCTATGAACAAGTTCCTATCCGCCTGCTCCCGCCGTTCGTGCTCGACGACGAACCCGCCTCGCTCCTCTACCTGATCACCCTCACAGCCGGCTTGCTGGACGGCGACGGTCATCGGATCGAGATCCTCGCGAGGCAAGGCACTCGGACGATGGTCACCGGACAATCGGCGACTCGCGTCCATCCCGCACGCTCGGGCTTCGCGACGCAGCAGTGGGATATCAAGGTCGAGGACGACGCGTGCCTGGTCGTATTGCCCGGCCCGACCATCCCCTATCGGGGGAGTCGATTCCACCAGCGAGGCCGGGCCGAATTGGCCCCGCGCGCCCGGTTCATATGGGGAGATATCTGGCTCCCCGGCCGTTATGAACGGGGGGATTTATCCGAACGGTATGAGTTCGAGCGAATCGTTCAGGATTTCGAAGTGCGACGTTCGGGCCGGCTCATCTTCCGGGACCGGTTCCGCTGGGATGGCCCCTGGAGCACCGATCAGGTCGATTGGCACGTCGGCGGGGCATTGGCTTCCGCGAGCCTTTTCATCGATGGACCGATGCCGAAGCTCACCGCCGAAAACTCCCCAAACCTGGTGCGATCGGTCTTCCCCCTCGATCCCGAAGGCTGCTGCGTCCGTTGGTGCGGGAATCCCGCCGATGTCACGGCCGACCTGGTGCGCACCGCGTTGAGTCTGGCCGGTGAATGGACCGGCGGCCCCGGTGCTCCCCCATGGTTCCTCAAGTCGACCGGACTGGCCGCCAATCACTGGTTCTCCTCGCCGTGCGAGGACACAAACCGATAAGAGAATCGATGCTTGAGTTAGGGTCAAATTAACCCAAACAAATAACATATCAGAACTTTAGCAATGTACTGATGCCGCCCGTCAACTGACTGTAATCGGTATGCAACCCATTCACGCCGAAGGCAGGATTGCTGGCAAAATCGCCGCGGATTTCGGGACGGATTTCAAGACACCGAATCGGATGCCAGTTGAGGCCGAGAGTCACTTCGACGTAATCCGCCGCAATCCCGGTTCGCGTCCCCTGAACATCTTGGAACCACTCGGCGCGGAAATTAGTATCGATCTTATCGGTTAAATGAAATAAGCCGATCGTATAAAGGCCGTACCAGGCCCCCGTGCCGACCGGGGTCTGAGCATCCCAGCCCATGTTCGATTGAATGATCTGAGTGAAGCGTTGGCTCCAGTTCTGCTGGATTCGCAGTTCCAGCGTGGTGTCGAACACCCCCGCCATGCCGGGTGCCGCGAAGATCGCGTTCGGACCGGCATAAACCGATGCCGTGAGCCTGGTTCGCTTCTCGTCGGTCAACCAGTAGTTCACCTGGCCGATGTAGCAGATCGAATTCTCGCTCCGCTTCGTGAAGAACGTGTTCGCACCGAGGGTGACGCCGTTCCAGATATCCAGCCGATCGTTGACGTGCGCATCGGCAAGGAGCCCGGTGAAGGCACCGTCTTGCGAGTAGAAGAACTGGTAATCGCTGGAATAGAACGGGCGATAAGGGGCGAGGAATCCGTTGTAACCGATGATCGTGTTCATGCGGCCGAACTTCACGTCGACCCCCCCCTCGGTGAGAACCGGCAGGTGGGCCGAGATGTAGAGATCACGGAAGTCCTGTCCAAATCGAGGGTTGCCGACCGGATCACCGATCCCTCCCTTGGGCTGCCCCAGGGCGGCGTCCGCCCCGGCGAAGTACCGGACATTGAAGCCCAGGTCGAACTGGTCCTGCCTGAGAGGTTTCTGAATCACGAAGCCGATCTGGTTCAGCAGATACTCGTTACCGAAGCGGTTCTGCCTGGGTTCGACCGAAAGCAAGCCGGTTCCCGTCGATGCCCCTGTATGGCCCCCCTCGACCCAGCCGAATGTCCGGATTCTGCTCTCGCCGAGCAGATTCTGAACCCCCAGCGTATCCATGAGAAACCTGACATCCGACACGGGCGTCGGCCCCAGTCGAAACGCCGAGTTGGCCTGGTTCACGTCTTCGGCAAGTTCCGCGGGCAATGACTCCGGTTCCAGCCCGTATCCGGGATTCGTGGTGGCGGGCGCGTTGGGTGCAACGGCGGTGGCGAGGTCGGGCGGTGGCTGAACGACCTCTTGAGCTTCACTCGCTGAGACATGGACCAGCAGCACCGACAAGCATCCGAGAATCGCTCGATTCCATCTCATTTTCGGGGCTCCATCCTGGCCACCTCACCCGATTCGCAAAACCATATCCGAACTCGTATGCGGACGACGCGCCGAGATCCCGTCCTTTGGATTCTCAACGTTCGTCTGATGTTATCGGATATGCCGAAATGCATGCTTTAAATGCTTACGGTTGAATGAAATCTCCACCCCGCACAATCATCACATTCAGCAAAATAAATATCCCGAGACTGATCTACACCCGGATCTATGCGGAAATCAGTCGATTGGCTTCGTTTCGCAGAATTGGCTTCGTTCGGAGGAAAAGGGGACTGGTTCTGAGCACCGCGACGTGCCTGATCCCCA
>CALKTZ010000909.1 GCA_937997355.1 uncultured Planctomycetales bacterium
AGGGCGGGGCGTTCGGCGAAGGGATTCCATCGCTCCGCGTCTTCGTCCGGCGGGTCCCAGCCCCCGAGGGATGGTCCGCGATCTTCCACCGTTTGCAAGGCCCCGCCGGTTGCCTCGACGGGGCGCAGGCCGCGGATCGCGCCGTGCAGGCCCCGCATCTGATCGTCGGCCAGCGACTCGGTCCGTTCGAGCAGGGCACGCGCCCGGGCATCGACCGAGGCCATCGCCTGCTTTTCGTGTTCGGCGAGGGTCATGATCCGGAGCGAGAGGATCTCGTCGACTTCCGTGGCGTCGAAGAGGTCTCCGGGGCTTTCGGGGGCGATCCGGGGATAGTCGTACAGGATGATGGGGGCCGAGAGGATGGTGTCGGTGGCCCCTTCCTCGCCGACCAGGACGGGCCAGGCCCGGACGTTGCGACAGTCGGCGGCCTGCTCCTTGAGATCCTCGGGCGGGTCGATCAGAGAGACGAAGGCACCGTCGCGGACGTTCAGGACGGCATGCGTCGAGACCAGCCCGTGCAGGAGCGCCTCGTCGCGATCAACTTCCCCCTCGATGGAGAACGGGGTGCGATTCCGGATCGTGACCCCGACCCGGATCACCCCCTCGCCGACAAGCTCGGAAGAGATTTCGACCTCCCCCTCGATGTGTCTCCCCTGACGGGTCATGATGCCGAGGACCATCCCCGAAGGCGAGCGCAGTAGCTGGCGGTCGTGGGGAGATGCGAAGGTGAACTCAACCCATCGGGTATCGGCGAGGAGGGCGCCGAGGGCGAATTCGCCGACTTCGACCGTCCGTTCCTCCGCCTCCTGCCAGGTGTAATAGACCTCGTCGCCGATGCGGAGCGACTCGACGTCTTGAGTCTTCACATTGCTGAGGTCGTTGCAATCGGCGACCGGGCGATCGAACTGTTCCACCTGGCGCTTGACGAGTTGGAGGAACCGCACGGAGATGCGAACCACGCTATCCGGCCCGCCCCGGACCAGACACTCGGTTTGCATGGTCCAGGGCTCATTGCCGCCGCCGGCCTCGCTGTAGGCCCGGGGATAGAGCCCGCCGAAGGTCCAGCGCTGGCGGTTCTTCACCGAGGGGCGATACGGATAGAGGAGATACCCTTCATAAAGGACGGCGTCGGCGATTTGCTCCACGAGCGATCGTTGCGGTTTCATGAGGGGATTTCCTCCTGTGCTTCGGCCCTGGATTCGGCTGAGTCGAGCAGCGTATCCATGGCCTGCTCCCAGGTGGGCAGCCCCATCCGTCGCTTGTAGCGGGCAAGTCGATCGAACACATCGCGGTGGAGGTTGAGCCAGTTGCTCCTCGGGTAATAGTGCTCCATCATCGTTTTCCAAACCGTTATCGGGAGCTGGAAGTTCGCCTCCTTCTCCCACGAGATCTGGTCAATTTGCAGCAACCCATCGTCGTCGCTGTAGTAGATCGTCCCGCTGAACAGGAAGCAGAGCGGGACAGTCCCGTCATCCAGGGCGTAGAAATATTTGGTCGCCGCGATGTTGAAGTCGAACGTGCAGGGGACCGGGAGATCCACCAGGATCTCGCCGGCAAACGGCGGGGTGTTGAGGGTGACGTGGGTCCAGAGCATGCTCCGGAGGGTCTGGCCCCAGCGCTTGGGCTCGCCGAACAGCTCCTTCAGGCTATCCTGCTCGGCGGCCTGGTAGCGCCGTTTGGTCGGCTCGATGCGGATCTGGCACCGCAGCGCGACCGATGCGATCGGCGAGGGTTTCCAATCTTCGTTGCCGCCTTCGGTCTCCCGGATCTTCAATTTGAAAATCAGGCAGGGGGACGCGGCGAACAGGAGCGGCTCCGCCCCGACCACCGAGAAATCAAGGTTCGGCATGGGACATCGCTCCCGTGGCTTGGGGGACCGTAGCGGGGAGGGCGCGTGCTTCGAGCCCCTCGAAGAAGCGAGCCACCTGCTCCCAGACGTCCTGGCCCCCGGAGAGTCCCCGCCAGTGGGTCCGGATCAGGCCGACGAGCTTGTAGCATTCGTCGATCGGCACTCGGTAATACGCGCGAGCCGGCCCGATGCGATTGACCAGCAGGGCCTCCACATCGGGCTCGAACTCGGCGAGGACCGGATTCTCCCGGACCAAGGTTTCCCAGGCGTCGAGCGGAAGCAGCGATTCCGCGGCCCCGGCCGGGCTCGGGTAGACGGCGATCACGCGACCGGCCGGAGTGCTCGTCAGGAAGAAGGCCAGGTTGATCGGGAGATGGAGCGACTCCCAGCTTGCATCGGTCAGCCGGAGGCCGGCCATCGAGGTGATGTCGCGCGGCACTCGCCGATAGCGGAGCCCTTCGCGATTGCTGAAAAGGATCGCGCAGGCGTCGCACGAGCAGAGGAGTTTGCGCGTGGCGGGCTCCAGGAGGTGTGCATGATCGGTCGCCAGGCCGCATCCGCAAAGGTCGCAAACCTCGGCCGGCGCACGCCTGGCCACGAATTTGCGCAAGGTCGCCAGCGGGTTCGAGTTGGTTGGGGTGCCGGGGATGGATCCGGGCGGTTGCATCGGGTTCCTCACGGACGCCTGGGGGCGCGGAAAGGATCGCGAGTATGGTGGTTATCGATGACCGTTGAGGACCGGCACAGGGCCGATCGTCACGAGATTCGGGATCGTGGCGGTCGGAGAGGCTTCAACAACCCCCTCGACCTCGATCGCCGACACGTCGGGGGCCGCGGCATGGATGGCCTCCTCAATTGCATTTTTCATCGTGATCGACGAGGACGGGCAGCCATGGCAGCTCCCTTCCAGCTTCAAGCGGACAATGCCGCTCGCCTCGACGGCGATCAGCTCGACCCCGCCGCCGTGCGACCCGAGATACGGCCGAACCGTTTCCAGGGCTCCCTGAACCCGGGCTTCGAGGTCCTGGGGATGGAGCCCGTAAAGCAATAGCAGGCTCGAGACGGCTTCATCCCGCGCGGCGATCCCGATCAGGGCGGCCCCCGAAGGATCGGCCTCGGCGATCCGGTCGAGGAGACGCCCGATGGCCATCCCGTGGAATTCCAGCAGCGACTGGATCAACTGCCGGGCATGTGCCCGCGAGTTCGCATCGGGCAATTGCTCGATGTCTTCGATCAGGGATTCCAGACGCTTGAGCTTCCCCAGGATCTCTCTTTCTTCCGGCGTGGTCATGATGATTCACCCTGCCGTCGCCTGTTGACATCTCGAAAAGAACCGCATTCCGGCACGAATTACCGCGAACCCGAGACCCCGAACATGGGGGAGTGCTTGGTCTGGAGCACCTTGCCGTTGCCGAGGTACATGTGGACGCCGCAAGGGAGGCAGGGGTCGAAGCTCCGGACGGCCCGCATGATGTCGATCCCCTTGAATTTGTCCGGGCCGTTCTCCTCGAAGATCGGGGTGTTCTGCACGGCGTCCTCGTAAGGGCCGGGGGTGCCGTAGCAATCCCGAGGATTGGCGTTCCAGGGGGTCGGCGGGTAGGGGTGGTAATTGGCGATCTTGCCCCCCCGGATGACGACGTGGTGCGAGAGGACCCCGCGGACCGCCTCGTGGAACCCGCAGCCGATCGCCTCGTTGGGGACCTTGAAGTCGGTCCAGGTCTTGGTCTTGCCGGCGTGCAGGTCGCGCAGGGCCAGCTCGACGAAGTGGAGCGCCGCGGCCGCGGCATAGGCCTGGAAATAGGTGCGGGCGCGGTCGCGCTCGATGGCGTTGCTCCACTTGGGGATTTTCCACTCGAATTCGGTCTCGGGGAGCGAGGCCGTCTTGGGGAGGTAGATCTTGACGCTGTGCCCCGTCGCCTTGATGTAGCCGATGTCCACGATCCCGGCCAGCGCGGTCGCCCAGAACCGCGCGATCGGCCCGCCCCCGGTGTCGAGGGCCAGGTAGTCGCCGGTCCGCTCGTCGTACCAGCGGGGGGACATCACCCAGGTGTAATTCCCGGCGAAGTCG
>CALKTZ010000910.1 GCA_937997355.1 uncultured Planctomycetales bacterium
GAGCCACCGCTAATCGTGATCCCCGAAATTGATACCGTCACATCCGGTAAAATCTTGAACACTCGGCTAGATTGATCCGCGTCGACTGTTACCGCTCCTTGCCCTGAGGCATTGCGAATCGTGATCGGCTGTGTGGTGTTCGTCAGTTCGAACGCTCCCCGCGTCATGAATATCTTCGAGGGGGAAGAGCCCAGCTTGAAATTGATGATCGCCGGGCTGGTGTCGACATTCGCCTGGACGACGGCCCATCGCAATGTTCCTACGCTTCCATCGTCGCCAGCTTTAATCACATCGAACGTCGAGAGGAGGCGCCGATCTTCAAGAGGCTGAATGATCGGTGAATAACGATGGAATTTGTGCCGGCGACTTCGGTGCGAAAGGGGAGTCATCGAAAGTTTCCGTCGCATTTCTTCGGGCTTTCGGGCCATGCTCATCACCGGATTCCGCAAGGTGTGTTGTGTCAAGGTAAGATTTAGGATCGTTGCGCGATCGTCATGCCGCGACGGCCTTCAACGGTTAGCTCGGGACGTTGGGCGAAGAACCCGCCTTCGAAATCCACGCGCACTGACCAAGAACGAAGTACGGATTCGCGATCGGATCGATCAGGTAGTTCAAACACTGCCGGCGGATTCATTCCGCGCATGGCGTCAAAACGACTCGCTCGGATTGAGAGCATCGTCGCATTCTCACAATCACCGCGAGACGTTGATTCTAAGAAATTCATTAAGCCGAAACCAGAACGTTACCACATCGGTTCTTGACTTTGCGTACAAGGCGTGTCGTTCCGCTCAGCAGAGAGAAGCGAAGTAACCCCCGGTTGCAGTTGGACTTCTTTGATAAGATGTCACATGTCGAGAAACAGAACGACGAAACCGAATCCTGGCCGATGAAATCCATGAACGTCACCATCGAACTTGCAAAGCTCGACGAGAAAATCCGGGCATTCCTGCCCCCGCAGTATCAGCATTGCTACGGCTCCGTGTCTCCCACCTCAATGGGCTCGGCCGGTCTGATTTATGGCGACGACGGCAAGGTAGCCTGGGAACAGATCTGGACGTCCTTTTGTGACCTTGCCCTGGCCGGTGGCCCGCCTCATCGGGGCAAACTGCTGGAACCGGTCTCCGAGGCCGATGTCGCCGCGGAGTCGGAACGTTACGCCGAGGTGGTCACCGAACTCACGCGAGCCATCCGATTGACCACCGGCGTCAAGGTGGCGGAATCCACCCCGGGGTGGGTGGACATGAAGTGCAGCTCCGTTGAAGAAGCCTCATGGCTCCAGTTCGCCATTACGGCGGAAAATGTGACCGCCCGTCGCAAGCAGAGGACTCTGCAACTTCCCGCCGGCCCCGCGTTCCGCGTCGAGAAAGAGATCAAGAACGTGGTGGTGGCCCTCGCCAAGACGCTCCACTACTGGGACAGCCATCTCACGCTCACGCAGCAAGCCCTCGCCGGGGATGAAGTGTGGGAGGCCGCGCCGCCAACGGCGGCCGACCTGCCCGCCCATCAGCAGGCGCGAGAGGAGATGGAAGCCGGGCTGAGGGCCGCTGGTTTATCTCCTCTGGATCGGAAATACACCGGCTGGGTGGGGATCGAAACGCCGGAGGAGCAGGATGCGGTCTGGATCCTCCGCGCGGTCCTCGTCGACCAGGTGCTCGCTCGACGCGAAGAAAACATCCTCTACCTTCCCGTCCACGCGGAACCCGATCCCGCGAAAAATGCCAGGGTGATCGAGACGATCAGCTATGCCTGGGATCTCTGGGTCGCCCATTCCTTCCAGAAACGGAAGTGGGCACGAAAGACATGAGCATTTCTTCGCGTCCATACTAGTCCTCGAGCCGGATCGGCCGAGGATCTCTCCGGCTTCGAATGCCCCTCGCGATCCGCCCCTGTCGGGATTCAAAAAGAGTCATCCGGTTGTCCCTTGTGTTGCCATAATACCGGATTTAGAATCGTAACACTTTGACAGTGTTACGATTTTCTGTTTTATGTTACTTCGTGGCGATCGGCTGCATCACGCGGTGGCGTCGGCTGGATCGTCGATAAGGGGCCGAGCGATGATCGAGCGTCGGGCATTTACCCTGATCGAGCTCCTGGTGGTGATCGCGATC
>CALKTZ010000911.1 GCA_937997355.1 uncultured Planctomycetales bacterium
GCTGAGAGCTACCTGGGGCACAAGGTCCGCAAGGCGGTCATCACGGTCCCTGCCTACTTCAACGACAGCCAGCGGCAGGCGACCAAGGACGCCGGGCAGATCGCCGGGCTGGAAGTGGCCCGGATTATCAACGAGCCGACGGCCGCGGCCCTCGCCTACAACCTCGAGAAGAAGAACGACGAGAAGATCGCCGTCTTCGACCTCGGCGGCGGCACGTTCGACATCTCGATCCTCGACGTCGGCAGCGACGGCGTCTTCCAGGTCCTCTCGACCCACGGCGACACCCACCTCGGCGGCGACGACTGGGATGAGGCCCTGATCCACTACGTCGCCGACGAGTTCAAGAAAGAGCAAGGGATCGACCTCCGCAAGGACCAGATGGCGCTCCAGCGGCTCAAGGAGGCCGCCGAGAAGGCCAAGAAGGAGCTCTCGTTCCAGACGCAGGCCGAGATCCACCTGCCGTTCATCACGGCCGATCAGTCCGGCCCCAAGCACCTGGTGATGACCATCACCCGGAGCCAGTTCGAGAAGCTGACCGACAGCCTCTTCGAGCGTTGCCGGGGTCCGGTCCTGAAGGCCCTCGAAGACGCCAAGCTCAAGCCGAGCGACATCGACGAGGTCGTGATGGTCGGCGGCTCGACCCGCGTGCCGAGGGTCCAGCAGATCGTCAAGGACATCTTCGGCAAGGACCCCCACAAGGGGGTCAATCCCGACGAGGTCGTCGCCATCGGCGCGGCCATCCAGGGGGCCGTCCTCACGGGCGAGCAGAAAGACCTGCTGCTCCTCGACGTCACCCCGCTCTCGCTCGGCCTCGAAACCAAGGGGGGCGTGATGACGGTCCTCGTACCCCGCAACACGACGATCCCGACCGAGAAGAAGGAATCGTTCACCACGGCCGAGGACAACCAGACCGCCGTCACCGTGAAGGTCTACCAGGGGGAGCGGCCGATGGCCGGCGACAACCGGCTCCTCGGCGAATTCAACCTGGAAGGCATCCCGCCGGCGCGGATGGGGGTGCCCCAGATCGAGGTCGCCTTCAACATCGACGCCAACGGCATCCTCAACGTCACGGCGCGCGACAAGGGGACCGGCAAGGAGCACAAGATCACGATCCAGTCCTCCGGCGGCATGTCGAAGGATGAGATCGAGCGGATGACCCGCGACGCCGAATCCCACGCCGCCGAGGACAAGAAGAAGCGCGAGCTGGCCGAAGCCCGCAACACCGCCGAACAGCGGGTCTATCAGCTCGAAAAGCTGATCGAGGAGAACAAGGACAAGCTCGGCGAGTCCGACGTGTCCGCCGTCCGATCGGCGATCGACAAGGTCAACGAGGCCAAGAAGGGGAACGACCCCGCGGCGATCACCCGAGCCGTCGACGAGCTCCAGCACGCCAGCCAGGCGATGGCCGAGCATCTCTACTCCAAGGGAGAGGCCGCGGCCGGAGCCGGCGGGCCTGGTGCGGGAGCCGGAGCCTCGGCGGACGGCGGGGGCCAGCAGGGTCCCAAGCCCGAGGACGTCATCGACGTCGAATTCGAAGAGAAGAAGTGACCGAATCGGGATGCAATCGAAAAAGGGGGCTGGCTCGACGGTACTCCGCGTGCCCGTCCCCTTTTTTCGCACGATGAGGCTTCACCAATTCGGCTATGCAATGGTGCCGGCTCTCCGGCCAATTCCGCAAAATCATCCGGCCCATCCATTTCGCATCGAACAAAAATAAGCCGAGTCGCATATCTACAACGAACGCCGCGACGGCCCACGGAATGTCTCGATGGCTGAGGCTGCCGAACGCGGCGACGGAGAAACACATCCATGGCTTTTTCCTTCGACAAGCTGACCCACAAGAGTCAGGAAGCGGTACAGAAGGCCGAATCCCTGGCGCGGGAGCGGGGCCATCAACGCCTCGAACCGATGCACCTGCTGGCCGCCCTGCTCGACCCGGATCAGCAGGTGATCCGCGCGCTCCTCGGCCAGCTCGGCGTCAATCCGGCCCAGATCCTCAGGGCGGCCGAGGAGGGGCTGAACTCGCTCCCCAAGGTGACGGGTGGAGAAATCACGGTCGGGTCCGAGCTTCGGCAGGTCCTCGAAGCCGCGGCAACCGAAGCCGATCGCATGAAGGACCAGTACGTCTCGGTCGAGCATCTGCTCCTGGGGCTGGTCAAGGTCAAGAGCAAGGCCCAGGCGGTCATCGAGGCCCTCGGGATTCACGAGAAGGAGATCCTGGCCGCGCTCCAGAAAGTTCGAGGAGGGCAGCAGGTGACCGACCAGAACCCCGACGACAAATACCAGGCCCTCGAAAAATACGGCCGAGACCTCGTCGATCTGGCGCGCAAGGGGAAGATCGACCCGGTCATCGGCCGGGACACGGAAATCCGCCGCGTGCTCCAGGTCCTCTCCCGCCGTTCCAAGAACAACCCGGTGCTGATCGGCGAGCCGGGGGTCGGCAAGACGGCCATCATCGAAGGGCTCGCGCAGCGGATCGTCTCCGGCGACGTCCCCGAATCGCTCCAGAACCGCAAGGTGATCGCGCTCGACATGGGCTCGCTGGTCGCCGGGACCAAGTTCCGCGGCGAGTTCGAGGAGCGGCTCAAGGCGGTTTTGAAGGAAGTCGGCCAGTCCGAGGGGCGGATCATCCTCTTCATCGACGAGCTTCACCTGGTCGTCGGCGCCGGGAAGGCCGAAGGGTCGATGGACGCGGCCAACCTCCTCAAGCCGGCACTGGCGCGGGGCGAGCTGCGTTGCATCGGCGCGACCACCCTCGACGAGTACCGCGAGCACATCGAAAAAGACCCGGCCCTCGAACGGCGGTTCCAGCCGGTCTTCGTCGGCGAGCCGTCGGTTGAAGACACGATCGCGATCCTCCGGGGGCTCAAGGAGCGCTACGAGGTCCATCACAAGGTCAAGATCAAGGACTCCGCGCTGACTTCGGCGGCCAAGCTCTCCTCGCGCTACATCACCGACCGGTTCCTCCCCGACAAGGCGATCGACCTGGTCGACGAGGCGGCGAGCCGGCTCTCCATGGAGCTGCAATCGGTGCCGACCGAAATCGACGTGCTCCAGCGGAGATTGCTCCAGCTCCAGCTCGCCCAGCGGATGCTCCAGAAAGAAGAGGAGGCGCACGCGCTCGAACGGCTCGCGGAAGTCGAGGACGAGATCAGCCAGGTCGAGAAGGAGCTCCAAGACCTCCGCCGGCAGTGGGAGATGGAGAAATCGGGGCTCGGCGACGTCCAGAAGGTGCGCGAGCGGCTCGACGCCGTGAAGATCGAATACGGCCGCGCCTGGGACGAAATCCGCCACATGCAGTCGCGCGGCGAGCGCCCCGAGGAGAAGCGGTTCCAGGCCCTGGCGACGCTGGATGCCGAGCGGAAAGACCTGGAGAAGCGGATCGCCGAGGCCGAGGCGGCCGGCGAGGCCGTGCAGCCCAAGGCGGGGCATCGCCTGCTCAAGCGAGAGGTGGACTCCGAGGAAATCGCCGAGGTCGTCAGCCAGTGGACGGGTATCCCCGTCTCCCGGATGCTGACCACCGAGCGCGAGAAGCTCCTCAAGCTGGAAGACCAGATCCACCTCCGGATGGTCAACCAGGACGCGGCGGTCAAGGCGATCGCCGAGGCGGTGCGCCGGAGCCGCTCCGGCCTGCAAGACCCGAACCGGCCGATCGGCTCGTTCCTCTTCCTGGGGCCGACCGGCGTCGGCAAGACCGAGTTGGCCAAGGCCCTCGCGGAGTTCCTCTTCGACAGCGAGGCCGCGATGGTCCGCCTCGACATGAGCGAGTTCGGCGAACGCCACAACGTCGCCCGGCTCATCGGGGCCCCTCCGGGATATGTCGGCTACGAAGAAGGGGGACGGCTCACCGAGGCGATTCGCCGCCGCCCTTATTCGGTCGTGTTGCTCGATGAGATCGAGAAGGCCCACCGCGACGTCTTCAATGTCTTGCTCCAGGTGCTCGACGACGGCCGGCTGACCGACGGCCAGGGGCGCACGGTCGACTTCCGCAACACGGTCATCATCATGACCTCGAACCTGGGGAGCCACGTCATCGCCGAACACGCCGGGAGCGGCGACGAGGAGAAGATGCGGCGGGAGGTGCTCAACGTCCTGAAGTCGGAATTCCTCCCCGAATTCCTCAACCGAATCGACGAGACGATCATCTTCCACCCGCTGGGGATGAAGGAGCTGACCAAGATCGTCGACATCCAGCTCGGCCGTCTCGAACGGCAGCTTGCCGAGGCAAGCCTCACGTTGCGTGTGACCGACGCGGCCAAGAAACAGCTCGCCGAGGAGGGCTTCGACCCGGCCTATGGAGCCCGGCCGCTCAAGCGAGTCATCCAGCAACGCCTGGCCAACCCGCTGGCCACGGCGCTGCTCTCTCAGACGGTGACCGGCGGCGATACGGTCGAAATCGATTGGAACGGGACC
>CALKTZ010000912.1 GCA_937997355.1 uncultured Planctomycetales bacterium
CTTGTCGTTGGAGAGCACCTGCAGCCACGATGCGAGGTAGCTCGCGTGGTCCGCGCGCGGCTCGAGTTCGGGCATGACGCCGAGGTCGGCGAGTCTCCCGCCGCCGAGACCAAGCCGCACCCCGGCACGGTCGCGGTCCCCTCCTGAACCGGACGGATGAGCATCTTACGAATCCAGAATCTCTCGATGTTGGGAAAGACTCTGGATTCGGCATGGGAAATGCAATTATGTTGGCTGGAGAGTGAGGCGACACAAGAGTGAGTGTGGATGCCTCGTCTATTCGGACCGAGAGGAGAAACGATCATGAATCACGTCGTCACGGGCCGCGCGATCGAAACCCCGTATACATTTGAAGAGCAAGCTGCCCGGCGATCGGGCGAGCCGTTTTCCCATCTTGTGGAAAATACCCTGGAATCGATCGAGGAATACGGCCGCGAGAATCCGTGGTCCCTGGGCCTCTGGATGATGGGGATCGGTTTCGTCCTCGGCTGGAAGTTGAAGATGTGGTGAGGCACCGCCTCGGGGCGGGGGATTGGGCGGCCCGTCTTGCCCAATCCTCGCCAATGTCCCTCGTCTCCATGGCATCAAAATCGCGTCGCGGTTCGCACACGAAGAATCGGAAAAGAGAAGAGGAATTCCAATCATGTCGTCCGACAGCGCCCTCTCCGTCGAAGAGGCTGTTCGAGTGTTGCAGCCCGTGGCCGCCGATGTGATGTGCAGCAGCATCCCGACCTGCTCCACGTTCAGCACCGTCGTGGAGGCGGTCCTGATCTTCAAGGACGAGGGGCGAGGCGTCGTGCCGGTCGTGGAAGAAGGGAAGATCCAGGGGATCGTGACCGCCCGGGACGTCGCGCTGGTCGTCGCGAACTATGCCAATCTCTCGGCGCAGCCGGTCTCCGAGATCATGACCAAGGAAGTCGTCCAGATTCCGCACAATACTCCTCTCGAACAGGTCGTCGGCGCGTTCCTCCTGGACGGGGTGAGGCATGTCCTTGTCGTCGACGATGCGGGAGAATATCTCGGGGTGATCGGCTGGACCGACCTGGCCCCCTATTTGACGTATCAGCCCAATCCGGCGCCCAAGCCCGCGCCTGTCTCCTGAGGGGAGGCCGGGCGAGGCATCCGGGGATCGACGCTCGGGACACCATGAACCGCTCGATGAACGATCGGCCAACCGATTCGAGGCAAGGGCACCGTGAACCAAATCGATGAAATCCGGCAAGAGATGGCTCGCATCCGGCATGACCTGCACGAGGACGTGGCGGGGGTCGTCGAGGGTGCGAACGACGCGATGGACTGGCGTTCCTATCCGCGCAATCATCCCTGGATCTCGGCGGGGGTGGCGGCCCTCGTCGGCTACCTGCTGGTGCCGAAGCGGTCCAGGCCGACGGAAGTGGTGACGGTGGTGACCCCTCCCCCGCTGCCGAAGGGGGCCATGGCATATACGGCCCCGCAGCCGCAGCAAAAGCCTCGGAGCCTGTTCTCCCCCTGGCGAATCCTGGGATGGGCGATCAGTTTCGCGGGGCCTCTGGCCCTCAACGCGGCTCAGGCGTATGCCTCGGTCTGGCTGGAGAATCAGCTTGGCCTCAATCCCAAGGGGAGCAGGAAAGGGACTGCGCCCGATGGTCCGGAGGGACGTGCGGCACGATCCCCCATGGAAGGACAAGGGCAAGGGCGCGGAGGGTTCAGCCCGACCACCTTCGGATCGGGGCGCGGCCCGCTCTAATTGCGGCCACTGCGTGCCCCCCGAAACCCTGGCTTCGATACAGCGAGATCAACAATGTTGAATTTCAACCGCTCGAACCTCGGGACATTGGCCCCACACTCGACCCTAAGCGATACCGCCGCCAAGGCCAATCAGGCGAAACAAGACCTGGAACAGTGGTTTCAAGCCAAGCCGTTTCTGGCGCTTGGCGTCTCTCTAGGCGTGGGGATTTTCCTGGGATGGCTGGTCAAACGACGATGAACGGATCGGTGACGTCGGATCCACGCCCCTCCGGCGTGATCGACAGCGTCAACGCCTTCGGAACCAACCTCGGCAATCTCGCCACGCTCCAGCTTCGGCTGGCGGCCTGCGACTCGCGCGAGAGCCTTCAGCGGTTGATGCCCAGCCTGGTCCTGGGAGGCTTCGCCGTCCTGGTCTTGCCCGCCAGCGTCATCGTGGCCCTGCTGGCGGCGGGTTACTGGATCGATGACGCCACCTCGCTCACGCTCCCCCAGTCCCTGCTGCTGGTCGCGTGGGTGGGGGTGACCCTGTCGGCGATCTGCCTGCTGCTGGCGGTCCGACTCTCGCGCGGAGCCTTCACAACCTTCCGCCGATCCGGCGAGGAACTGCAACGCAATATCGCCTGGGTCCGGACCGTCATGAAACACAGCGGACGCTAGAATTCCTACGGATTGACGAATCTGCGACACCGGAATCCGATTCGATGCCCGCATGGCATCGAATCGGATTCCGGTTTTTCGTTCGAAGTAAGCATGATCGATCCTGCGGATTCGGTGACAAATCCCCTACCAGGCGTTTCTTCGGATCATCAGGGATGGGTGCCTTGCGGAACCTTCCTTGACAGAATGACGTTCCAGGGCCTAACTTCAGATATCCAAAATCACCGCAATCGATAATCTTTGCCTGATTTACCCTCCTTGCCTCATTGGGCATCCTGACCTTACCACGATGGTGTGCCCTCCCCGAAATCGGAGCCAGAGCATGAAGGACGCGAATCGTCCGGTTACCAAGACCACTCGCCGCGAATTGTTCCAGACCACCGGCCGCCTGGCGGCGGTTTCCGCCCTTGCCGGCGTGGCCATCCCGTCGGTCCACGCGGCGGGGACCGACCTGATTCAGGTTGCCCTGATCGGCTGCGGCGGGCGCGGCACGGGAGCGGCCTCGAACGCGCTGGCGACCAAGGGAGGCCCCATCAGGCTCGTCGCCATGGCCGATCTCCGCGAGGAGCAGCTCTTCAAGAGCTACAAGGCCCTCTACAGCGACAAGGAGACGAACGCCAAGCTCGACGTCCCGGCCGACCGCCAATTCGTCGGGTTCGACTCCTACAAGCAGGCGATGGACTGCCTGAAGCCGGGGGACGTGGCCATCTTCGCCACCCCGCCGGCCTTCCGCTGGGTCCACTTCAAGTATGCGATCGAGAAGGGCCTGAACGTCTTCATGGAGAAGCCGGTCACGGTCGACGGCCCCACCTCGAAGCGGATGCTCGAGCTGGGCGAGGCCGCGTCGAAGAAGAACCTCAAGGTCGGCGTCGGGCTGATGTCCCGGCACAGCCGGGCGATGCAGGAGCTCGCCAAGAAGGTGCATGATGGCGCGCTCGGCGAGATCATCCTCCAGCGCGGCTACCGGATGCACGGGCCGGTCGCCTACTTCCACTCGCTGCCGACGCCGAATGACACGACCGACCTGATGTACCAGATCCGACGGTTCCACAGCTTCCTCTGGGCCAGCGGCGGCAACTACAGCGACTTCTACATCCACATCATCGACCACCTCAACTGGATGAAGAACGCATTGCCGGTGAAGGCCCAGGCGACGGGCGGACGCCATTACCGCGATAGCCCCCGCGGGCTCCCGTACATCGACCAGAACTTCGACTCGTACGCGGTGGAATACACCTACGCCGACGGGACCAAGTTCTTCTTCGACGGCCGGAGCATGGACGGCTGCCAGAATATCTACTCGAGCTACATGCACGGCACCAAGGGGTCGGCGATCGTCTCCAAGACCGGGGATATCGGCCTCCCCTCCAGCATCTACAAGACGCAGAGCCTGCGGCGCCCGGACATGATCTGGGAGTCGAAGCTCAAGCCGGAGGATCGGGACCCGTATCAGAACGAGTGGGACGACCTGATCGCAGCGATCCGCAAGGATTTGCCCTACAACGAGGTGAAGCAAGGGGTCGAGACGAGCGTCGTGACCTCGATGGGACGCATGGCCGCGCATACCGGCCAGGAGATCACCTTCAACGACATGCTCAACTGCAAGCACGAATTCGCGCCGGGGCTCGATACCCTGACCGCGGAGTCGCCGGCTCCCCTGAAGGCCGACAAGGATGGCAAGTATCCCGTCCCCAACCCGGGCCTCAACAAGACGACGGAATACTGAGAGCCGTACCATCCGAAGCCGCGAAGGCCCGGAAATAACGCGAGGCGGCCGTCTTCCTTCGAAGACGGCCGCCTCTTGCGTAGATGCGACTCACTTCAGCAGTCGATCAATATCGGTTGTTGCTACGGAGCGAGAGGCCGACGAGCAGGCCGAGGCCGACGCCGACGCCGAAGACGGTCGCCAGCGAGCGGGTGGGGTTGTGCTTCACGTAGCGCTGCATCTGATCGTAGCTTTCGCCCGCCTGGCTGCTGACGGTGTCGAAGTGATCTCGCATGCGCGACCCGGCGTGCTGGGCATACTGACTGACGGCACCCATGGCATTGGACACCGCTGCGGCCCCCGCGGACGCGGCCGATTGCCCGGAATCGGTCAGCTCGTTGAGGAATCGTTCGATCGCCTCGCGGGCCTCCCCGGTCTTGTGCTGGATCTTTCCGACGAGCTGATCGATGTTCCCCGAGGTGAACTGGAGATCATCGTCCGACAGGGTCGACCATTTTTCCTTGATCTTGCCGCGAAGCGTATTCCACGAGCCTTGCAGTTTCTGGGTGTTCACCATTGGAAGTCTCCTGGGTAAAACCGTCCTCGAATGGAATCGATCCGACTCTCCTCGAAGGAATCGATCCTGTTCGAGAAGACGAGAAACCATAAAGCAACCGACGTGCCGAATTCTCATGTCGCCCGGGAAAATGGGCGAGCGATCGCCGGTTTTCCCGGGAATTTGTCGCGTGGAGCCCCGAGAGACGGGAAAAATCCCCGCCGCTCGGTACGGTTGAGCATCCGGGCTCCCCGTCCTGGATCGCGGCTTTCTCACCGGGATCCATTCAAGGGTGCCGCCGGGGCCGGCATTCGATTTCGGTTGTTGCGAGGGGTTTCGCAGGGCGGGGAATCGGCAAGCTTATTTGATCAGCGGCCGAACCTCGATCTTGCGGAACAGGATTTCCGCCCCTTCCGACTGGAAGAGGATTTTGCCCCGGGTGAGGCTGGATTTGGTCGCGGCATTCGCCACGTAGCCGTTGACGATGTTGGTGATGGAGTCGCCGTCGCAGATGACCTCCAGGGTGTTCCACTCTCCGGCCGGTTTGTCGAGATCCTTCTTGCCGTAGAAGCCGATCTCGTCCTTCCACTCGGGATCGCGGCCCCACCAGTTATTCCGTCCCCCGGCCCGCTTGAGCGAGGGGGAACCCGGATCGAAGTAGTACTGCTTGTCGGCCCCGATGCGGAGATCGGCGGTCAGGCTCGGGGCGGGCTTCTCCTTGCCGGAGCCGACCATGATGAAGTCCCCCGTCCCCCCTTCGATGATCTGACATTCCTGCGACTCCATCCAGTAGCCCGCATACGAGCCGTCGGGGCCGACGCAGTGCAGCAGGATTCCCGAGTCGCGCGCGTTCTTGACGCGAGGGGGATGCGCCGCGCCCCCCCACTTCCATTCCACGACCAGGTGGTAGTCCTGGTATTCCTCGCGGGTTGTGAATCCCCCGTAGTCTTCGCCCGATACACGGATTGCGCCGTCCTTGACGCTGATGACCTTCTTCGGGTCCTCGTACCTGGTTTCCTTCAGATAGGTATAGAAGCCGGTCAGATCCTTGCCATTGAACGCGAGCACGGGGGCGCCGGTGCGAACCTTGGGGACGGCCTTGGCGAACGCGGGGATGTTGGCCGCGCCGGCGGTCGTCGGCGGGGCGGCGTTCGCGGCCAGGGCTTGCGTGGAGAGGGTCGCGACGATTGCCAGTGCGAATTTCCGGGGCCGGGTGCGCATCGTATCAGGATCTCGCGGGGTCTAGGGACGATCGCTCGTCGGTGAAGAAAATCGGGGACGGATTGGGTTCGGCTGTTGGCGAGGGGGAGCTGGATTGGTTCAGCGGCGTCGGCGGTGAATCCTGGCCCCTTCTTTGCGGCAGATGTCTTCAACCCTGTGCAGGAGCTTCTCGTCGGGGCATGGGATCGAGAGGATCATCCCCTGCCCCCCTTCGATCTGTTCCGGCGGGGTGACGCCGAGCCGGTCGTTCGGAATTCCGATCGCCGTGAGGAGCTGGATCACGGAATTACCTTGGGCCGAGTTGAAAAAGAACGCGACCACGCGGGAGGCCGGTTCGGAGTCGCTGACCAGGCCGGGGCGGATCTGCGGCGTTTCCATGCTGGGGTGCTCTCGACTGCGGGAACGGGTTCGATTTCCGGGTTCGCGATCGCGGGGCACGCGGAGGAGAGACGCGAGGCAAACCGACGAGATGGAACGCGCCGCGTGCCGATATCGGGCAAGTTTGACGCCTCGACGGGCGGTTCGCAAGGCGGCGGCGGCCCTCGGAGAGAAAACCCCCGAGGAGCCCGACTTGCCAAATCCACGAACGCGTTCGATGATTGCAAGAGCGGCCGAGGCTGGGCTGAGGCCGACGAAAGGGGAGTGAAATCATGTCCGCGCCGCCTCGATCGCGTTGCCTGTGCCTCGGATTGATCGTGGTCTTCGCGTTGGGATTCGAGCCCGTCGGCATCTCGCCCGCCCGGGGGCAGGAGCAACCGCCGGACGTGGACATGCCGGAACTGCCCGGTCTGGACCTCGACGGAGACATGGCGGGCGATTCGCCGAATCCGCCTTCGTCGCGAGGGAGCCGATCGAAGGCCGCGCGGAAGGGGGGACGAAAGTCGTCGACGAAATCCGCCAGGTCCAGGGAGTCCAAAACAAGGCCCTCCGCGACGGCCGGTTCGGGCGAGGCGAACGCCGGCCTGAAGTTCTCGATGGATGTCGCGCCGCTCCTGGTGGGCAGTTGCGTGAACTGCCACACCGGCAAGGGGGACGGGTTGAAGACGGGCGAGCTGGATCTTTCGAGCTTCGAGAAGTTGATGGCCGGGACCCCCGCGCGCAAGGTGGTGGTGCCGGGCAAGCCGCGCGAGAGCAGCCTCTATCTGCGGACGCACGGGGACGAAACCCCTCGGATGCCCCCGGGGAACGATCGCCGGCTTTCGGACGAGGCCGTTTCCCGGATCGAGCGATGGATTCAGCAGGGGGCCAGGCTCGACCCGGGGCTCGATCCCAGGGCGCCGTTCCGGTCGTACGCCGCGACTCCCGAAGACCTGCGCAAGCGATCGATCGCGCAACTGAGCGAGTCGGAACGCGACAAGAAGGTTGAGGAAGCCGGACGCGCGCGGTTCGCCCAGGCCAACCCCAAGCTCAAGCCGGAGACCCAGCCGAGCGAGCATTTCCTCCTCTTCGGCAATCTCCCCAAGGATCGCGTGATGCGGGCGCTTCGCGTCCTCGAAACGCAGCGCGGCAACCTGGCGAAAATCCTGGGGGATGAGAGGATCGATCAGCCCGAGAAGGTGAGCATTTATGTTTTCGGCGATCGCAAGGACCTGATCGAGTTCATCCGGACCGTCGAGCGGCGGGAGGTGGACGTCAACGTCCAGGCCACCGCGCGGCTGGGGGTTCCGCAGCCTTACGTGGCGGTTTTCGACGCGGCCGGCGGGGGCGATGAATCGGCCGCATCCTCCAAACGCCGAGGGGGCCGCTCGAAGGGACACGGCGAGGGGGGCTCGGCATCGGCGGGCCGCGACCTCGCGCTGGCCAGTCTGTTGACGGAGAGCTTCGCGACTGG
>CALKTZ010000913.1 GCA_937997355.1 uncultured Planctomycetales bacterium
GACAAGTCGTCTCATCGGTAAGTTCCTCGGAGTGCGGACATGTTTGGAATTTCGTCACAAGCAGGAGCGATCGGCCACGCAACGTGTCGAAACATCCATTCACAAGGAGATCCGTGGAAATGTCGCCGGCCAATCGCTTAGGTCGAATGATTTATTTGGCAAACTGGGTGCCGTCAGAATCGCTACGACTCGATTTATCAAATATTCATCGAACCTTGATCCTAAGACGAGGTTCCCGCTCGGGAGGCTTCATTTTCGGAGACTCTGGGGAATTTGGAGTTTCAAAGTGAGGAGGGAATACCGGCGATTTATCTTGTTGCGCATGCCGGCGGCGACGATGGAATCAAAAATCATGGGTACAAGAGGCGGCACGCTTGTGAAGTGAGCAACCAATTTCCGAGGAAACGGCCATCTTCGGACTACTTGAGCAAGAAGGCTCGAAAGAAAAGCGAGACAATTCCTCCTCACGTTTCCGCCGGTTGGCAGCTTCGAAAAACGGAGGTATACTCAAGAATCCACCGACATTCGGGGGCAACCCTGCTTCTCGCCGATTTCCCAACTTCGATGTTGGCTGGGCTTTCCCTGAAGGCGTAAGTAAACCCGGCCAGGGGATTTGTCACAGTTCGGCAACAGGGCTGCAACCACGGCACGCCAATTTGAATGAAATCGTCCGTAAGGCAACGGGCAGGAGATGTTCGATGTCCACAGCGGGAAAAGTTCTGATCTCCCTGATCATGGTCATGGCCCTGGTCTGGATTGCTGCAACCGCCGGCGTCGATCAGCTCAATCGAAATGGAAATAGCCAGCTCATCAAATTAAGGGAACAGATCGCCGACCTGAGCGAGAAGGTCAAAAAGACTCAGCATGACATCGTTGAGACCAAGGATCTGATCACCCTCCAGCAAGAGAAGACCGACCGAGAAATTACCCGGCTCCGCTCCAACCAGTTGGAAGTTGAGCGATCTCGCTCCCAGACCACCGAAATTCTCGAGCAAGTGAAAATCGAGCTTGCGAATCTTCAAGACACGTTAAAAAATGCCAATCTGGCCGATCAGCGTCGCACCGCGGAAGGGGAAGAGGAAAAGAAAAATATTCAGGTCCTCCAAACCGAATTGACGGGGCTGAAGGCAACTAATAAGCAGATGATTGACCGCATCGTCGAGCTTCGGGAGAAATTCCGCGTGGCATACCGCGCGAATTTGGATTCGGTGAGTAAACCGAAATAAGCAACTAGCCACATTGACCCACCATGAGTCACCCGTCGAGGATCGCCGACAGGAATGGTTGATGGGGATCGGGCGAGCAGGGATGGCACCACACCTTCGGGGCAGCAATCGAATGCCCCGGCTCGGAGTACGGATTCTTCGAAACAGGATGCCGTCCAGATTCCCCTCGGCCCCCGATGGGTCGGTATCGTTGCCAATCGGAGTTCCGGAACAGGCCGTGGTCTTCGGCTGGTCCAGAAGTTTTGCGACGCGCTGAAATTGCTTGGGATCGAGTCGAGGGTTGCATGGACTCCATACGAACGCCATGACCTTGTGGCCGTCGCGACGCCGGGGTCGGGATGCTGCTGTCTCGTTGCGGCCGGCGGCGACGGTACGGTCGCCGCCCTGCTCAATGAGAAGCCGACTCTTCCCGTCGCCATCCT
>CALKTZ010000914.1 GCA_937997355.1 uncultured Planctomycetales bacterium
CGGATAACGCCGGCACCGAAAGTGCGCAGCCTCCAAGTGCCTTGAGCCAATGCCGCCGCGTCCATGTTTCCCCGATGCCGAGCCCTCGTCCAAGTTTCCCCATCGTTGCGATTCCCTGCTCTGTCAGAAGTGAACGAAACTCGAACGGAGAGTTCCCTTCTTCCTTGATCGACTGCGAAGATTGGGCAACTTGAGCAATCTTGGATCGCAAAAGGGTGCTTGCTCCGTACGCAAGGCTCGGGCAAGAGCAGGGCCTCACTTCACGGCGCGGGTGATCGGTTCCACGATCGAACCCAGCCAGTAGGAGAGCGATGGAAACGCGGTGAACATGAAACCGATGATCGGCACCGCGTAGGGTGCGAGATTGGTCAGGAAGGTCTTGTCGAAGAAGAAGGAATTGGGCGCCGTCCGCGAGACCCGATTCACGAATTCGGTCCGCTCGATCTTCACGAAAATCACGAACGTGGAGACCGCCCCGAGGATGATGAATCCCCAGATGACGATGGCGATGAGCCGTTGTGGCTGGAACGGATACCAGGTTGCCGCAAGAAGAAGGATGAGCGGTCCGAAAATGAGTTGTTTCGCCAGGATGCCGATCGGCGCCGAGAACTGACTCACCAGATAGACGATCCGCAGGACGATCAACTCCTCGGCCATGGCCAGCCACCGTTGGCTCGCCGGATCGATCGGGAGTCCGGAGCCGGATTGATCGTCCGAGTCGGCCGGTTTCGCGGCGACGGCTCCTTGCGTGCCGTAAGAGCTTTCCAGGGATCGCAACGTCCAGTTGTTCGCCAGGACCTCGGGCACGCACGTTCGGGCCATCGCCTCGAACACCTCCGGAGCGGGTCGGCCGGTCTCAATCAAGGGGAATGCAATTTTGGAAGCGAGGTTGCCCTGCGGGAGATTCGAATCGGCTCCCGCGTTCAGCAGGAGCCGGCATTGCTGGAGGGGGATTTTGAGGTCCTCGCCGCTCAATCGCTCGGCGCTGAGGAATCGCCCGAAAATCTGGCCGACCACGGGGGGGAGCCGATCGAAAACGGTGGCGATCGGCAAGACCGCGAGTTGGGGGAAGAGCTGATTGAGCGAGCGCCAAAGCCAGATGAATCGGACCAGGGAATAGAGCAGGATCATCAGGTAGGTCGTCAGGGCCAGCATGATCAGCAGGTCGAAGACCGGCCCGTCGGGCGTCGCGATGTAACGAGGCCAGATCACCCCCCAGACAAAGATCGCAATCGTGGCCAGGGCGATGACGAAGAGTCCGGCCAGGGGGAGATTCTTCGACATCAACGCCGTGAGCGGCTCATCGAGCAAAGCAACACTGTGGCGGAACCGGGCATTCATCTCGGCGACCACGCGCGCCCACCCTCGCCCTTCCTCGGGAATCCCCATGCTCATGTCGAGGAGGTCGTCGCCCCGGCGAAGCAAGGGATGGCAGTGAAACCGCTGGAGCTCCAGGAAAACCCAATAGCCGAACGCGCCGCCCAGGAACAGTGTCGGGATGATCGGAGAAACTCCCCCGAAGAGATGGACCCCCCGCTCGCGCACCAGCCAGTCATTCGGCAATTCGAACTCGGCGAAGGTGAATCGATAGATGCGATTGATCACGCAGCCCACCGTGGAGAACGCGACCGAGAGCGTCAGGAGAAAG
>CALKTZ010000915.1 GCA_937997355.1 uncultured Planctomycetales bacterium
TTGATGGTCCCGACGGTCGAACGCGGGTTCCTGCCGCCGGTCTTCTGCTGGATCGAGATCGAGGGGCTGAGGCCGTCGATCCGGTCCACCTCGGGCTTGGGCATCTGCCCCAGGAACTGCCGAGCGTAGCTGGAGAGGCTCTCGACGTATCGCCGCTGCCCCTCGGCGAACAGGGTGTCGAACGCCAGCGAGCTCTTCCCCGAGCCCGACACACCCGTCAGGCAGATCAGGCGCCCCCGGGGCAAGGTCAGCGACACGTCGCGTAAATTGTGCTCGCGCGCGCCCCGGATCACGATGTCCGTCGTGGCCATCCCTGGTGGTCCCTCTCCCCCGTTCAGACTTTCCTAATGAACCCGGAGCATCTACTATACGTGTGTGAGGGAAAGTTGTCCATCAAATTGAAATGAAGGAGGAATCCACGGGGATCATGTTGTGTTCGGCGCATGCCCAGAACGAACAACTGCATCAGAGAAAAACGATCCGGGAATTTCTCGCGCCGGGGCGGGCGGAGACGATTTCGAAGGAAACCTGGTAAGTCCCCTGGTTGGAGGCTCCCGCCGCCGCGACCCCGTTCGTGCCGTCGAGCTTGTAGCGATCGTTGCCGGCGGCCGAGATCCCCACGTAGTAGGTCCCCGCGTTGGCGGCGCCCCGGGGCATCCTCGCGGTGAAGGTCGCCTTGCGGTTGGCGTGGACCCGGCCGACGCTGAGCCGCTTCCGCTGGTTGAAGATGCGGACCGTGGCTTTCAGCCCCCCCTTGCGGCCGGCCTGGTTCCAGGTGTCGGTGACCCGGACGACCAGCCGCATCGTGCCGGAATCCCATTATTTGGATGAGGTCCGCGGGGATCTGAGGCCCGCGGACCAGACCTTGAGGCGCTCAAGCTCCACGAGAGACCCGTGGGTCCCGCGCTTCAAGGCGATCATGATCTGCGCCGGCGAGAGGGGGGCTCGGAGTCGGATCGGTCGGCAAACCTCGACGTCGTTGACGAAGATCGCCAGCTCGTCCGCGCCGGTCAGCATCACGGCCAGGCTGTTGAATTCGCCCGCGCGGAAGGAATTCACCCGAATGGGATCGATCGAGGAGATTTTTTCACTGGGTGCCTTCGTGAATCGAGAGGGGGCAACGACGACCTCGCCCCGAGTGTTGAGGTAGACCTCGACGCCACGATAATCCGTGTGATCGCCCGAGGAGAAGTTCTGGCCGATCGAAAGTCCCCAGCCTTCGTGGCGTCCGCCGCTCGCCTTGCCGACAAGTTCGCAGACGAAGTCGCTGAATTCAAAGCCGGCGGAACCCCAGATCGGGTTCGTGTTGGATGGCATGACGAGCCGCCCTTTCTCGAATTTCCGGGCGTGAGCCCCCCAGCCGAAGACGCTTCGCCGGGGATCGTCGAACTCATCCGATTTCAGGAGCGGTGCCCGTTCGAGATCGATGATCCGGGACAACCGACGGAGGCCGTGATCGCCGATGATCCCCTTGGATTCGATCGGATGCATCGAAGAGACACGGCCGGCGGCAGGGCCGCGGGGCCTCGTCAGTTGCCAGAGGCCGGCGATCCCCAGCAAGGACGCCAGGGTGACGATGGCGAGGCGTTGCCGAAGGCTCCGCCGGCCGACGTTCCCGCCCGGATCGCGAGCCTCGGCCGGCGTGTGAAGTGGTGATACGCTCGGCACCAACGCGGCGGAATCCGCCCCGGCGAACTCCTCGCTCGCGGCGAGGGCGATCGCCCCGGCGGTCGTGAGGAGGGGATCCGGGACGGTCGATTCCGAGCCGGGGTCGGGGACGCCGTGGAAATCCAGGGAATCCAAAGCCTCGATGACCTCCTCCATCGACTGGTAGCGATCCGCCGGGTCCTTGGCCTGCATGCGTCGATGGACGGCGTCCAGCACCGCCGGCACCCCCGCCCTGGCCGCCGAGGGGGGAGGGATCGGCCTCTCGTGATGGGCGAGGAGCAGTTGCATCGCGTCCTCGGCCTCGTAGGGGGCCCGGCCCGTCAGGAGGAAATAGAGCGTGCAGCCCAGGCTGTAGATATCGGTGCGGTGATCGACCGTGCCCGCCCGGAAGGCCTGCTCCGGGGAGGCGTAGGTCGCCGTGCCGAAGAAGCCGGCCATCGCGCTCACCGCACGGTCGGCGGGTTCCCTGTCCGGGTGGAACCGGGCGAGGCCGAGGTCGAGCACCTTGACCGTCCCGTCGGACGCGAGGATGAGGTTCCGGGGCTTGACGTCCCGGTGGACGATCCCCGCGCGATGCGCGTGGCCGAGCCCGCGCGCGGCCTGGCCGATCAACGCCACGGCCTCGCGGATCGGCAACGGGCCCCGACGGGCGACCAGCCGGTCGAGGTCTTCCCCCTCGACAAATTCCATGGCGAGGAAGGAGACGCCGCCGGCCTCGCCGGCATCATAAGCCGTGACGATATTGGGATGATTGAGGTGCCCCGATGCCGTGATCTCGCGCCGGAACCGCCGAATCCGATCCGGCGAATTCACGAACGTCCCGTGCAGCACCTTCAAGGCGACCTGCCGGCCCATCGACGTGTGCCTCGCCCGGTAGACAACCCCCATCCCCCCCTCGCCGATCCGATCCTGGATCTCGTACCTGTCGATGGCTTTCGGATCGCGGCCCGCGGCGACGACCGGGGCCTCGGCCGCGTCATCCGGAGCCCGGTTCTGGAATCCGTCCCAGGCCCGGAGTCGCTCGATGCGACGCCCAACCTCCCCGGCCAGGTCGGGGCGGC
>CALKTZ010000916.1 GCA_937997355.1 uncultured Planctomycetales bacterium
GACATAATCGACGCACCCCCGCGTGATCAGGTCCTTGAAGCCGTAGCGGGTGAATTCATGTTCACCCCCCGCGATGGCCGTATGGGTCGAGGCCCGGATGCGGGCGTAGCCGTCGAGATCGTCGGGGGAGATCGGCTCCTCGACCCAGGCCAGGTGATAGTCCTCCAGCATCCGGATCATCTCGATGGCGTACTGGGTCGTCCAGCCCATGTAGGCGTCGGCCATCAGGTCGATGTCGTCGCCGATCGCCTTGCGGACGGTGCGCACCAGCTCGGCATTCTTGCGCATGCCGGGTCGGCCGTCCTGCGGGCCGTAGCCGAATCGCATCTTGACGGCGGTGAATCCCGACTTCACATAGCCGCGCGCCATGCCCGCGAGTCGGTCGAGGTTCTTATCGGCGTAGAGGTAGCTGGCATACGCCCTGATCCGCTCGCGGGTCTTCCCGCCGAGCAGGTTGTAGACCGGCTGATGGGTCGCCTTGCCGAGGATGTCCCAGAGCGCGATGTCGATCCCGCTGATCGCTTCCAGGATCAAGCCTTTGCGGCCGATGTTGAGGGTCGATCGATACATCAACTCCCAGAGCAGCTCGACGTCGAAGGGGTTCCGCCCCAGCACCAGCGGGGCGAGAATCCCTTCAACCGCCTCGGCCATCGCCCGAGATCCCAGGCCGATCGCCCCCAGGCCGGTCAAACCATCGTCGGTGGTCACCCGCACGAGGACATGGAAGACCGAATCCTTGCGCAGGTCGAGCGGCATGTTGAACAGGGCCGCACCCGTCTCTCGCCCCTTCCGCCCGTCGTCGTACAAACCATCGAGCGGGCTCGTACACCACCATTCGAACGGCTGAAAATCCGGTTGCCCGATCCTGAGGGCCTCGACTTTCGCGATTCGCATCGTCGCCGACATCTCCCGGGTTTGTTTGCACAATGTTCGAACATGAGGATAAGCAGGCCGGGCGGCAACGTCAAGCGAATGGGCCCATAAAAATCAGCTCGCCCACATTTTGCAAAATTCTACGGTCGCGGGAGATCGCTGGTTCACCCGGCCGATGGGATCGGCGAAGATGAAAGATTCGAGCGGCATTGAATCTACAAAAATCCGGCATTCCGCGTGACGGTGGGAGCATTCATGAAACGATCCTTGAACCGCCGTGCTTTCTTGAGAGATTCGGCAGCCCTGGCCGCCTCGGCCGAGCTGGCGGCGCGGGTGAAAGCCGGGCAGGGGGGCGAACCGGCCGGTTTCCGGAGCCGCTGGGAGGACCTGCCGGACCGGGTCTGGATCGGACCCGAATACTGGGCCAATCCGCTCCAGGACTGGCGCATCGCCGGGGGACGCCTGGAATGTACCCGGAGCGCGCTCGATCGCAACGTGCAGCTCCTCACCCGGTCGGTTGGCGAAGGGGCGGGCGAAGTCCGGATGTCGGTCCGGATCGGCCGGGTTGGTGGTGGGGCGATCGGCCAGGGCGCGGGGTCATTCGGGTTCCGCGTCGGGATTCAGGGGCCGCTCCGGGACTATCGCAATAGCCTGATTTTCGGCCGGGGACTCGACGCGGGGCTCGACGCCTCGGGGCGGCTGTTCATCGAGGTGGCCTCGGGGGTCGGCAACAAGCCGGTGGATCTCCCCGCCGTGTCGGACAGGCTTTCCCTTCCGCCCAATGCCGAATCGATCGAGCTGCGCCTCGCGAGCGAGACGAAAGGCCCGATCGTTTCCCTTGTCCTCTCGGCTTACGACCCGGCTTCGGGGGAACGCCTGGGAGAAACGCGACTGGACAATCTTGCCGCCGGCCGATTGACCGGGAATCTCGCGCTCGTCGCCAACTTCCCGAGGCGGTCGAATCTCTCGAAGGAGGCGACCGCGGCCTTCTGGTTCGATCGCTGGACGATCGACGGCGACCGGGTCGAGGCGTTCGAAGATCGCGTGTTCGGCCCGATCCTGTTCTCGCAATACACCCTGAGCCGGGGGATTCTCAAACTCTCGGCCCAGATGCCGCCGATCGGCGAGAAGGATGCGCGGGAGGTCCGGCTCCAGGTCCGCAAGGGGACGGACTGGGAGACGCTGGCGACCGCCCCGATCCATGCCGAAGCCCGGACGGCCGCATTCCGCGTGGAGCCCTGGGACGACACGAAGGAGGTTCCGTATCGTCTGGCATATGCGCTCCGCGTCGGCAAGGACCGCGTCGAGGATCACTACTGGGAAGGGACGATCCGGAGGGACCCGAAGGATTCGGCCGTCCTGTCGGTCGCGGATATCTCGTGCAACATGCATTCGGCGTTCCCGAATGTCGGCTACGTGGCCAATGTCGCCAAGCTCAACCCGGATTTGCTCGCCTTCACGGGGGACCAGTTTTACGAGCCGAGCGGCGGCTACGGCGTGCAGAAGGCGCCGCTCGACGCGGCCATCCTCGACCTGCTCCGCAAGTGGTATCTGCACGGCTGGACCTGGCGCGAGCTGATGAAGGATCGGCCGTCGATCTCGATCCCCGACGACCACGACGTCTACCAGGGGAACCTCTGGGGAGCAGGGGGCGCGGCGGCGACCGGGACCCAGGAGATGGGGGGTTATCAGTTGCCCCCCTGGGTCAACGTGGTCCACCGCACGCAGACCTCGCATCATCCCGATCCCTACGCCGCCGCGCCGTCCGCCCAGGGGATCAGCGTGTATTACGGACCCTTGACGTACGGGCGGGTCAGCTTCGCGATCGTCGCGGATCGCCAGTTCAAGTCGGGACCCGAGGGGAAGGTGCCGCCGACCGGCAACCGAGGGGATCACGTCGTTTCCTTCGACTACGACCCGAAGACTGCGGACCTCCCCGGCCTGGAACTCCTCGGCGCGCGTCAACTGGCCTTCCTGAAGGAATGGGCCGGCGACTGGCGAGGGGCCGACATGAAGGCGGTGATCTCGCAGACGATCTTCACGGCGATGGCCACGACCCACGGCCCCAAACGAGAGCTGCTCCGGGCCGACTACGATGCCAACGGCTGGCCGCA
>CALKTZ010000917.1 GCA_937997355.1 uncultured Planctomycetales bacterium
CACGACGTTTTGAGGTTGTTCGCCGGGAACGTATCCCGCCATGGAGACGATGTGAGGACGAATGTAACGGCTCATCCGAGGCGAGTTTCTCCGGGATCGTCGAGGTCGAGTGCGGGGGCGAGGGAAGCGAGCTGTCGGAGCGGCTCCTCGTCGAGCCGATAGACGGTCCATTCGGACATCGGCCGTGCTCCCAAGGATGCGTACAATGCGATCGAG
Organism: uncultured Planctomycetales bacterium; assembly: GCA_937997355.1. Classification (GTDB taxonomy): domain Bacteria; phylum Planctomycetota; class Planctomycetia; order Isosphaerales; family Isosphaeraceae; genus CALKTZ01. Next base: position 217 of record CALKTZ010000917.1, read on the forward strand.
GGAGTATTCCAGTTCAGGACCGACCATTCCACCCGGCCGCAACCGCGCTCCTCGGCGATTCGCGCGACCGAAGCCAAAAGCGCCTTACCCACCCCCCGGCGACGCTCCTCGGTCCGTACGAAGATGTCTTCGATGTAGATTCCGGGCTGGCCTCGAAAGGTCGAGAAGGTGTGGAAGAACAGGACCAGGCCGATCGGCCTCCCCGACGATTCCGCGAGGAGCGTCTCGGCGTAAGGTCGAGGGCCGAACAGGTTGCGTCGGAAGTCGTCGGCGGTCGCCACTGCCCGGTGTTCCAGCTTCTCATAGATGGCCAGCTCGCGGACCAGGTTCGCGATGGTCTCGCAGTCGTCCGGCCGAGCGGGACGGATCTGGAAGGATGCACCGTCACGGCCCGGTGGGACGTCGGTAGTGGTTAGGAATTCGCTCAAGGGACGACCTTCTCCCACCTGGGGCCATGACCGCGCGTTCGGCTGATTCTTTCGACAAGGTTCAATATTCAGCATTAAATTCCATGGCATCGGGAGTTGCAATCGGTCCGGGATTTGCCGGAACCATCAAAGTCGATGACTCGACCCCCGCGGTTGGGATATGATCGGTTTCGGAAACTGTCATCTCGATTTCGCATCTCCTAGGATCGTATCTCCATGCAACGCCATCGCCCCTGTTATTGGAACGGGAACGCTCATCGATCGGCTCGTTACCTGATCTTGTTGATGGCGATCGCTTCCGTGACGAGCGAGGCCCGCGCCCAGAAAGTGGCCAAGACGCCGCTCCCCGAGTTCACGGGACGGCATGTCACGGTCTCGGAAGTGCCCGACCGCTACCCCAACATCCTCAAGAAGCTCGAAGCCGTGGAGAAAGCGACCGGGGCCTCCTTCTATCTGGCCGTGGTCCGGTCGTCGGGGAGGGGAGACAACGCGACGCGAAGTTATGTCGACGACCTCTTCCGGGCCTGGTCGCAGAATTCATCCGGTAAATCCGCGAAATTCGACCCCGATCGCTCGGTACTGATCGTGGTCGCGCTGGAGAATCGGCAGATCGCGACCCACGCGGGGGCCGTGCTCCGGCGACAGCACGGGCTGGACGGCACCTCGATCCGCAAGGAACTGGTCGAGCCGCTCTTCATCCCGCTGGCCAAGGAGCAGAAATACGAAGAGGCGATGGCCGCATTGCTGGACGGATTTCAGGCGAAGATCACCGGCGTGGAGCCCGGCGGTTCCGACTTGGAAATCCATCGCAACCGGGACATCGCGAATTCGCCGCCGGGAACGGAAACATCGGCAACCCCGGCTGCCTCGT
>CALKTZ010000918.1 GCA_937997355.1 uncultured Planctomycetales bacterium
CGCAAGCACATCCGCTGTATTCGGCGTCAAATATTCTCTAGAATGGACAGCCCGTCGCGGAGCCCGGCTGGTTATGATAGGGTGAACAACTAGAAAACGACAACCTCCGGGGCCATTCGCTGTTCCGACACTCGGCATTCGCAAAGGTCGGCCTGAGCGGGAGCTTCCCGTGAAATCGAAGAACAAACGTCTCCAAGATCCGCGCACCTCATCGAAGGATTCACGGTCCGGTAAATCGCGACGATCCGCCGGCGAAGATCAGGCGGTGGTCCTGGATTTCGTCCTGAATCGGATCAATCTCTACAACGAAAGCTGCGGCGGCGGTGTCAGTGTCCGCAAGGATGCTCGCGGTTACACCCTCTATCTGGAAGAAGAGAATACGCCGATCGCCAGGCTTCGACCCCGCAAGGGGGCGGATGATTACTTCATCCTTTACTGGAGTCCGTTCCGCCAGCGTTGGCAACAGATCGGCGAATTCGGCGGGGTCGTTCTCCCTCTCGATGAGGCCCTCGACTTCATCGCCAACGACCCCATGGATTGCTTCTGGTATTGATCGATCCGGAGCGGTCATAACGGCCCGGGTAAATAGCCCTTCGCAATCTCTTGAAACTCGGATACCTGACGTTCGGCCCATCGGGAATCGTATCCGAGTTCGTCCGCCAGCAATTTCGCGACGGTCGGCGCGGCTTCCAAACTTGCGTTACTGTCCAGGAACAGCGCACGGAGCCTTCGGGCGAGAACGTCACCTATCGTACGCGCCGCTTCATATCTGGCAGCCCAGATGATCTCGCCCATTAGGAACGGGAGCCTTGGATGAAGTGGACGGCCCCATTCCTCGTTTTCCGAGATCAATCTTCGGAGCGCCGGCAAGTCCGAGCCGTAAACGCGGAGCCAATCCTGGGAATTGGCAGGTTCCTCTTCCCATCCGTGTAGCCTGAGCGTTTCGGTCGTGCTCGGGCGCTGCGGCAACCCGCCAACCCGGGCGGCCTGATCGATCGTGTCTTGAGCCATCCGGCGGTAAGTTGTCCACTTGCCGCCCGTTACGGTGACCAGGCCCGACTCCGAAACCACAACCGCATGTTCGCGCGACAATTTCGAAGTACGCCCGGCGGGACCGGCCGCAATCAGAGGTCGAAGTCCGGCAAATTGGCTCAGGATATCCGAATGGGTGGGCCTCCGTTCCAGAAACCGGGCGGCGTGAGTCAACAGGTAGTCGACCTCATCGGCCAGCGGACTCGGCTCGAACTCCGCCTTCGTGATCGGAGTGTCGGTGGTCCCCAGCAGAATTCGTTCGTGCCAGGGGATGACGAACAGGACGCGACCGTCATCGGTCTTCGGGATCATCAGCGCCGAGGAATCGCCGAGAAACGATCGATCGAGAACCAGGTGTGTCCCCTGGCTCGGTCGAACCATCGGCGGAATCGCCGGTGTGTCGAGCGATCGAATCGAATCGACATAAACCCCCGTGGCGTTGATGATCGCCTTCCCGGAAATCTCGAATTCTTGCTCGGTTTCAACATCCCGAGCGATGACCCCGACGATTCTTCCATCTCGCTTGCGCAGGTCGGTGACGGCGACGTAATTGAGCACGATTCCTCCCTGATCCTGCACACTTCGGAGGAGCGTGATCGCGAGCCTGGCGTCATCGAACTGGCCGTCGATGTAGGAGATGCCTCCTCGAAGTCCCTGTCGTTTCAGGTTGGGTAAACGCTCGGTGACGGCGTCTCGACGGAGGATACGCGTACGGCCAAGCCCGTACGCACCAGCCATCCAGTCGTAAATCGTCAGCCCGATCCCATAATAGGGGCGTTCCCACCAACGGAATGCGGGGACGATGAACTCGCGCGTGTGAACCAGATGGGGGGCGTTTTTCAGAAGGACTCCACGTTCGTGCAACGCTTCGCGCACCAGGCTGAGATTGCCCTGGGCGAGATAGCGTACGCCGCCATGAATCAGCTTGGTGCTTCGACTCGATGTGGAATGGCCGAAATCTCCACATTCCAGGAGTAAGGTCCGATACCCCCGAGTGCAGGCATCCAGTGCGGTTCCGAGCCCCGTCGCGCCTCCTCCAATGACGATAACATCCCAGTCCTGTTTCGAGCATAGGGATTCAAGCAGAGAATCGCGGGTCATCGTCCTGTCATACCCTCACATCAACGATAAGAGATCTCTGTCTCAAGGGACATGGAATCGGGAGCAGAAGGCTTGGGGAGAATTCTCGCGCGACAGGCGCCATGGGGTTTCTCTCGGGAAGCGAGCTAGCCTTCTCGCGCCGCCTCCAGCGCGGCCGTGGCGGAGCGAATGATCAGCCCCGCATCCGCTCCCAGGCCGATCATTCGGAATCCCTGTTTCTTCCGGAGCTTCAGGTCTTCGAGGCTTGTCGCCATGATGCCGCAGGCGAGCCCTTTCGCATCGATTCGATCTCGAAACCCGACGAGCGATTTCGCGACTCCGGGGCCCTCCCACTCGCCGAGATACCCCGAAGACGCCGAATAGTCGGCAGGACCGAAGAAGACCGCGTCGATGCCGGGGACGTTCAGGATGGAGTCGAGATTTTGGCCTGCGGAAACGGTTTCGAGCAGGGGAATGACCATCGTTTCACGGTCGGCGATCGCGGTATCGCTTTTCAGTCCCCGGCCCCAATGCGTGGCGCGTTCTCCGCCGACCCCCCGGATGCCGGTCGGAGGGTATTTGGCATACCTAACCGCGTTTCCCACATCTTCGGCGTTTATGACCTGCGGGGCGATGATCCCCTGTGCCCCGAGGTCGAGCATGCGCTTGATGATCCCCGGCGTGATTTCCGAGATCCGAACGATCGGGGTCGTCGTCGATCCCCGAGTGGCGCGGAGATGGTCCACCACCTCTCGATAGTCCAAATGTCCATGCTCCGTATCGATGACGACCCAGTCGAGCCCGAGCATCGCGGCGATCTCGGTGATCGAGGGATCGCTGAGCGTAACCCAAAGTCCATAAGTCGTCTCGCCTCGGGCAAGCTTCGGCTTCAGATGATTGATCGGTTCCATTCCGCGTCTCTCTGCTTGACGTTCGTCGCGGCGCTGTGGCCCTGTAAACGTTATCAACGAGAAATCCGGTGCATTTCCCGATTCCCCTTCATTGTACGTTGACCTTGAATCGGCCAGGCCACCCGAAACAAAGAAACAATCTCAGCGCCGTTTGATCAGTTGGAGGATCTACCTTCCGGAATGGGAAGGCAAGTTCCAGGAGTTTTCGCCGGTCGGCATGGCCGGCGCGTCGATCAGCAGGGCTCGCCGGAAATTGAAACGACCGGGCCGAATTTCCGTTCGTACCATGCTCGGTCCTCCAGGAAAGGATTTAATTGCTCTTTTTTCAGTAGGTTATGGCGAAAAAAATTGTCTGTTTGATTCTTTCGTCGGAACAATTCTCGGATATGTTCCACTCAAGGACATTGTGAATTCCAGTTACCGGTTGATAAATAAAAACACGAATTGCAGATTGCAACCGATCCACGGATACCGAACGTGACTTAACCGAGGATTTGTGCTAAGTTGACCCGACTGTCCGAGGAAACCCAGAGATTTCGGCCAGAATAACGAAAATGTCCAGGATCAGGGTGCGGGGAAGAGGCAGATTTTGCCCCTGGCTTTCTTCGTCATGCATTGCTGTCACCGCCAATTTGGATCTTTGGGGAAGGCTGATGGACCTTTAGGGGATCCCGCTCTCGGGATCGAGCAACGTGGCTCGAAAAAAGACTCCAAAAATTCGTGTCAATGTCAAAGCGTCTTTATCGCGGCGCTTGCGTGAGATTCGTCAAGACCTGTTTGGCGAACATGGCGGTCCGGAACTGGCGCGTCGACTCAATCTGCCCGCCAGGACCTGGTATAATTATGAGACCGGGGTCACGGTGCCGGCCGAGGTCTTGCTCGGCTTTATCGAGCAAACGGGGGCCAGTCCCGCATGGCTTTTTACCGGTGAAGGCGCGCGCTA
>CALKTZ010000919.1 GCA_937997355.1 uncultured Planctomycetales bacterium
CGCCATACTCGCCGAGTTGTGCTCGATAAGCTTCGCCCGCCTCGGCAGGGCCTCCCGCCAGCACACAGCGAGCTTCCGGAATTTGCGCGAAAACCTTCGGCAAGGCATCGATGAGGATCGGCACCCCCTGGTTGGGATGGACGATGCTGCCGACATACATGATGACCTTGTGCTCAGGGCCGATGCCGTCGATTTGAGCGGCTTGCCCCGGCCGTTCGTATTCGCCGAGGTCAATTCCGGGATAGATCACGCTCACCCGATCCTCGGGGACCCCTTTTTCCTCAACGACCACCTGTTTCACCGGCTCGCCCAGGGCGATGATCGCGGCGGCGTGTTCGCAAACCTTGCGCTCCAGAGCGATGTAGAAGCGGAAGACGGCCCCGCGCCCCAGCCGATCGCGTTCCACCTCGTCGCCCAGCAGCGAATGGATTTCGTAGACCATGGGCCAGCCGTAACGCCGGCAGGCGAAGTAGGCGCGAGTCGCACCTCCGTAGTGCTGCGCATGGACGATGTCGAAAGGAAACTCCCGGGCGACCTGCTTGAGTCCCCAGCTTCCCAGCCAGCCGGCTGGGGGAATCGTGTAGATGGGGGTGTTTTCGAAAAGCTCCTGCTTGATCGACATGCCCCAGGGGGGGCGGGCCCGGAGATGGGCGACGGCAACCTCGATCCCTCTCGACTTCAACGATCGAAGGATTTTGATCGGCAACATGGCGGTGCCGTCAAATTCACCAGGGATGGGGAATGACGTAACGATCAAAACTCTCATTGTGTCCAAGGCTCATTCATTCTTGGGGAGAGGAGATGACCCGGATCGGCTCGCGGCGATGACGCTGGCCGCGGCAGAGCGCTCCCCCCATGCGCCGATCGAGAGCTTCGATGGCGGCATCCAGAACTCCGCGGGCGGTGTCGAGGTGCCGAGGTCGGAGGGAGTACGGATCGCGGGGGAGTCCGGTCCGGGGGAAATGGAGACGATCCGCGCCGATCGTTCTCCGAAGTTGGGTGGGGATCTGATGGACCTGGAGCGGTTCGAAGTTTCCCTCCGTGCCTTCCGCGAGGTAATACGCTCGACGCTCGGCCGCCGCCCCCGGATACGACCAGGAGGTGCGCAACTTGAGCAATTCGACGAATTGCGGCCAGGGAGGAGTTTCCGGATCGAAGGGGCGCGTCGAGGCGGGACCTTCCGGCTCCGCGACGATCGCGGGCAGGAGACGCCAGGCCTCGGCAAGGGGCATCGGACGGCTGGGGTCGGACAGTAAGCCTCGAAGGTCCGGGCGGCCCAGTTCCACGGCGGCCTGGTGCACCAGGGCCTCGGCGCTTGAGACGTAAAGCAATAGCGAGGCGCGGGCCAGCCGGCTTGCCTCGGCGTCGGATCGCGCCAGTCGGCTCTGGGTATGAAACGAGAGCGCGTCGTTGTAAAGACAATGAAACGGGCTGACGATCGTTTCGATCACCCGCGTTTCATCGAGTGAATCCACGGCTGTGCCCTGAGTATTCGGGTGAGCGTGGGCCGACGCGGAGAGTCCGTTTCTCGCGAATGAACCCGCGCCATTGCCCCGTGTTTCTCCGGCGGTTGGATGAGGACGCCCCTGCGGGAGAGGTTGGCGAGTCGGACCGACCTTCGCCGAATCGTCGGGGACATCGGGAGGACGGTAACCCTCGGCTCCGGTCTGATCATCCCGCATTGTTGTTTCTCTTTGCCGACCCGAAACCCAAGGTCGTCGATATTCGCGAATCGGTGCCGATCAAGCTTGCCGTAACCGGCAACAATCATGCGATGAGTGTAACATATTCTCAACTCGATTCACAACCGTCCGGGCTTCCTCTTGACACACGAAAGGGTCCTTTTTCGCGAGGAAATGGCCTCTTGCATTTTCGCAGAGCTTGGGCTGTGATCGTGGTCCAAGCTAGGCATGGAATTTTTGGGCTCGGATGCGGAAGTCCCCCTTATTTCGACCCTCGTTCCACCATTCGGGGAGATCGTCGATGCCCATCACCTCTCGGCCGTTGCGCGCCCTGTCGTTGACCTTCGCGATCGGCCTGCTTTCACTCTCATCGCGTGAGGCTCGCGCGCATTTCCTTTTCGTCCGAATCGGCCCGGTCGCCGAAGGGGGAAGGTCGGCAGAGGTCTATTTCAGCGAATACGCCAGGGCGGGAGATCCTCGCTTCGTCCCGAAGCTCGCACATACCAAGCTCTGGGTTCAAACCACGCCGGGAGAATTTCGAGAACTCAAGGTGCAGGCCGGGGCCGATCGACTGCGGTCAATTCTCCCCCCGGATCAAACGCTCGGCGTGGTGGGAGAATGCCGTTATGGAGTCCTCAGCCGCCCGAGGCAGCCGCCGTTCTTGCTCCGTCATTATCCGAAGGCGGTCGCGGGACATCCCGAGGTCATCAACCGCCTGACCCGCCGGCCGGACACCCCATTCGAGATTGTGGCCTTCGTCGTGCCGAAGCTGACGGAAGGTTCATCTTCGAAAGAACAACCCCCCTCGCATCAAATACGTCTGACCGCGCTTCGCGATGGGAAACCGATGCCCGGCGTCGAATTCCATTCCGTCGCGGCCGATCTCACCGAGGTCAAGTTCTTCGCGGGGGCGGACGGCACGGCCATCTGGACGCCGCCGTCTCCCGGGCAATATTGCTTCTACGTGGCCGATGTCCTCAAGGAAGCCGGCGAGCTTGATGGTAAGCATTACGACGAGATCCGCGACTTCGCCACGCTCACAATCGAATGGCCACTCGAATCTTCGATTGCCGACCCCGAAGCGATGGCCTGGTTTCAGAAAGCCATCGCCAAACGCGCGCAATGGCGCGAATTTCCGGGCTTTTCTGCCGAGATCAACGGCGATCTGGACGGCCGGGCCTTCTCCGGCAAGGTCACGGTTCGCGAAAAGGGAGATGTTGAACTCGACGTCGATGACGATGCCGCCAAACCCTGGCTACTTGAGTATTTCGACTCGCTGGTCACGCATCGAATCTCGAAACAAGAAACGGCTCAAAATTCGTCGTTACCACAAAATGGCCACGCAGGACTCACGATGCGGTTCGGCGATGCCCCCGACGAACATCCCCGGGGCCGACTCCTGCTGGTCAATGGCGGACGGATG
>CALKTZ010000920.1 GCA_937997355.1 uncultured Planctomycetales bacterium
CCCAGGCAAGATCCGTCGAGCCCGTATAGCGGGGTCATCTCGATCTTTGCCCGGCAGATGGCGGCGGGAATCCGCCCGGTCATCTATGGAGACGGCAAGCAGACCCGCGACTTCACGTATGTCGACAATGTCGTCGCCGCCAATCTCGCCGCGCTCCGGCACCCGAAGCCGCTCGGGGGGGCCGTCTTCAACGTCGGCACCGGGCGTCGGATCAGCCTGCTCGACCTGGTCGCGGCGATGAACTCGATCCTCGGGACGGACCTCGAAGCCGAGCTGCAACCGCCGAGGGCCGGGGACGTGCTGGATTCCCAGGCGAGCCTGGTACGCATCCAGCAGGTTCTCGGCTACAAGCCGGTCGTCGACTTCGAAGAAGGTTTGAGGCGCACCCTGGGGTAAGAGTCGGCCCCATGAGTCGGGGATTTTGTCGAGCGGTGGCGTCCTGCCCGTTCCGCAGTGGGCATTTTGGACGAACGTCTCAATCAGCGACCACTCGTCCTCTTTTCAGCAACGAGGGCGGATGGCTTTCATGATCGGTTGAAGCTGTCGCGATCAACCCCCGACTCCCGCCAAACACGTCCGGGGCGAGTAGCCTCCCTTGGTCGCCTCGGACTTGGTTGGACAGGCTCTCAACGAGGTTACGATCGCCGGGGCCTGGGCAGGAGGTTGAAGGCATCGAGGAAGACCACGTTGTTCCCCGGCGTATCGGTCCCCACGAGCGCGATGGTGTGCTCGCCCGCCGAGACCCGGAAGGATACGCGGTAGGTTCGGTAGCGCGGGCCGCCGGGCCTGACCACGCCGACTCGCTTGCCATCAACCAGGATGTGGATCGCCTGCCGATCGACGGAATGCTTGCGGCGTCGACGGGCCGCATCGAAGCTGAAGACGTACCTGCCTGCGGCCAGGGTCGCTTTCTGGCTGATCTTGCCCCGGTTGGCGATGTAGACGACCTGCGCTCCCTCCGGCGCCGGCCCGTTGCGGAGGGTCAGGGGGCTGCCGTTCTCGGCGAGACCCGAGGATCTCGCGAACGTCCAGGCTCGGTCGGAGAGGTCCGCGGTGGTGACGCTGCTGGGAGGCGCCTGGGGCGCGGTCGGCGTTCCGGTATCGCCGGGGTTGTCGGGGGGCGACCCGCCGCCGCCGGGGTTGTCGGGGGGCGAATCGAGTAACTGGCCCGAGAACGTCAGTTGGATGTTCGCCGCATCGGGTGCATAGTTGCCGAGGATGAAGTTCAGGCCCGTGGCGAAGTCCTGCTCCGTGATCCGGGTCCCCGTCGGAATCCCCTGGCCGATGACGTACGCGCCGAGGAAATCCGGGGCCGGGGGCATGATCTGCCAGTACTTGATCTCATCCGTGAGGGTGATGATCGTCTTCCCCGCGTTCGGTCCGGTAGTCGGATTCGAGATCGTCCCGGTCACCGTGATCGGGCCGTACTGCACATTCCCGTACCACTTCGCCTTGTTCCGGACGCCCTGCTTCGTGATAGGATCTTCGAGTCCCGAGAAGATCATGTCGATGTGGTTCGGATAGACCCGGTCGAACTGCGGCGTGTAGTTGCTGGCGTAGGCCCCCACGTCCGACGTGTCGTCGTCGACCGAGAAGCCATAGCCGGAGAGCCCCAGGACGTCGTGGACGAACCAAACGTACGGGTCGAGGTTGTAGGCGTTGAACGGCAGGTTCCCCGTCGGCTTGGAAGGCTCGGGATACCAACCCGATTCCGGGACCTGGTTGAAATCGGCGACGCCGCGCAGGATGGACTTGATCAGGTCCCTGACCTGTGCGCCGACCTGACTGGCCCCGCCGTTCGAATTCGGCAGGTGCAGGATGTCGCAGCCGATCACCGTGTAGACCAGGCTCATCGGCGCGGGGAGCAAGGGATTATTGACGGTGAACGAGGGGATGGCGGCCTCGGCGGCCATCGCGGCGTAGACGGACCCCGCGAACGCCCGCGCCGTCTCCTGGTCCTGCGTGAACTTCAGGTCGAGGAGCGTGATGTAAGTGCCGACGATGGCCGTGGCCGATGCGCCGGTGCCGGAGCCGTTGGCGAAGCTGATCGTCGGTGCCGACGTGTAGCCGCTCCCCCCGTTGGTGATCACGATATTCGTGACCTTGCCGTCGATCCCCACGACGGCGATGGCGGTGGCCCCGCTGCCCCCACCGCCGCTAATCTGCACCGGGAAGGTGGACGTCGGCGTGTAGCCGCTCCCCCCATTCACGACGTCGATATTGCGGATGCCGTCCGCGTTCGAGAAGGGGAGCGCCTGAGGCGTCTCGAAATCGTAGTTGCCCGCCCCCCCGTCCGCCGAGAGTTGGCTCAGGTAGACCAGATTGTCCTTGGTATCAATCTTCAGGACGATGACCGAGGTCCCCTGCGCCGGGACGATGCCGGGGCCGGTCACCGTTATCCCCACGGCCAGATTCGCCGGGACGGACCCGTTGAGCG
>CALKTZ010000921.1 GCA_937997355.1 uncultured Planctomycetales bacterium
GGCCCGTGAGCGGTTCTATCCGGTCGACGCCTACTTCATCGACATCTGCCTGCTCGACCCGGCGCTACCCGCCGGCTCGCTCGCCGATCCGCTCGAAGCGCGGCTACCGATCACTTTCCTTGCCTCCGCCAACGCGATCGAACGCCAGGCGGAGCTTGATCCCGATCGGGTGGAGGCACTCCGCAAGGGGATCGACGACGGCTGGGCCGACGTCGTCGGCGGTACTTATGCCGAGACCGAGGAACCCCTATTGCCGGTCGATTCGATCCTCTGGCAGTTCCGGCATGGAGGCGAGGTCTATCGCCAGCATCTCGACGGGCGGAACGTGGAAACCGTGGCCCGTCGCCGGTTCGGCCTCTATCCCCAGCTTCCGCAGTTCGCCAAGCGATTCGCCTTCCGGTTCGCGATGCACCTGGGATTCGACGCCGGTCGGTTCCCGGTCCGTCCGGAAGCGAAGCGACTCTGGGAAAGCCCCGACAACACGAGCCTGGAAACCCTGACCCGTCCGCCGATCGCCGCCGATCGCCCCCCCCAGGGGATCATGGTCCCCTGGAAACTGGCGGCAACCATGCGCGACGATCACGTCGCAACCCTCCCGTTCCTGCACTGGCCCCAACCGGTGGCCCCCTGGTTCGCCGACCTCCGGCGCGGTTCGGTCCACTCCCCGTATCTGGCCCGCTGGGTCACGCTCAACGACTACTTTCATTTAACCGATCGCCCTTACGAAACCTTCTCGCCCGGCCCCGACTCATACACCTCTCCGTATCTCGCGCAGGCCGCCGCCCGGCGCGATCCCGCGCCGATCTCACGCCTCGCCCGGCATCATCGCCTGCGAGCCCGCTTCGAGGAGCTTTCCGCGCTCCAGGCGTTGGCAGCGGCGATCGGCAAGCCGAGCACGGCCGCTTTCCCACGCGCCGATTTGGAAGCCCTGATCGAGCACAATCGGCACGATGAGGCCGCCTCGGCCCTCGAAGCCACCGAACCGGCAATCGCCGCCGAGCTTGCCCGAGGGGTCGAGAATCCGGGAGGTAATGAGACGCAAGTGACCGAAGGAATCGAAACCGGCGAGCCGACCGGAAGTCCGGGCTATCTCGTCCTCAATCCGCTTGGGATACCGCGCCGTGCGGTCGTGAAACTCCCCGACGCCGCGATGGACCTCCGGCCCCAGGGGCCGCTCTTGGCCTCGCAATTCACCGATGAGGGGGTCTACGCGGTCGTCGACCTCCCGGCGTTCGGCTTCGCCTGGGTCCCGCGCGATTCCAACCCCGAAGTTTCCCCCGCCCCAACCGGAACCCTCTCGGCGAAGGACCGCGTGCTCAAGAATGAGTCGCTCGAAGTCGAGATCGACGCCGCCACCGGGGGCATCCGGGGCATCCGGGCTCCGGGCGAGGATCTCTCTCGCCTCGGCCAGCAGCTTGTCGCCACCTGGCCCCGCGCGGCTTCGGACCCGGCCGGTCCCGGTCCGTCGACCTCGAAGATGGCCGCCGATCATTTCGAGGTGGAATACGCCGGCCCCGCGCTCGTCCAGGCGATCAGCCGAGGGGCGTTGCTCGATCCCTCCGGAGATCGGCCGATCGCCCGGTTCGAGCAGCGGTTCCGGCTCTGGGCCGGCCGCCCCGTCCTGGAGATCGACGTCCGGCTGAGCGACCTCGACCCCGCCTGGCTCTCGGCCATCGCCCAGGCCGATCCCTGGTCGTCGTACATCGCCTGCCGCTGGGCCTGGCCCGATAGCACCTCGATGCTCCGACGGCTGGTCCTGGGCTCCCCAGAGCTTACCGAGGCGCAGCGCCCCGAAACTCCCGAGGCGATCGACATTTCGACCCGGAAGCAACGGACCGGATTAATCTTCGGCGGATTGCCGTATCACCAGCGCCATGGGGGGCGGATGCTCGACACCCTGCTCGTGGCGGGATCGGAGTCCGGCCGATCGTTTCGCCTGGGTGTCGTGCTCGACCTGGAGCATCCCTTCCACGCCGTGCAGGACTGGAACGCGACCGCCTCCGTGGTCCCCGCCCGGGGGGCGCCGCCGTCGATCGGCGCAAGCGGTTGGCTGGCCAGGGTCGACCATCGCGGGGTCGTGGTCACCCACCTGGAATATGTCGAATCGACCGGGGAGGGGCGGGGCTGGGGCTTCGTCGCCCACCTGCTCGAAACGGCGGGCAGCTCGGCCCGTTGCCGGCTCCGGTTCTGCCGCAACCCCGCCTGGGCTCGACAGGCCGACTTCCACGGCGAGACCACGGTCGACCTCCCGATCGACGGCGACGCCGTGCTCGTCGACCTCACCCCGCACGAACTGGCAAGGGTCGAGGTGACGATGGAATAGGGCGACTCGCAGGAGCGCCCTTTGATTCAACGAGGCCGTTATTTGTTTTACTTCGCCTTCCCCTCGGCGATCCAGTCGATCCCCTGGACGAGCAGCCTGGCGAGATGAGGGTTCCGCAGCGGGTCGTCCTTGTCGGGGCCGAAGCCGCGGTGGCCCAGCGGCGTGTGGAAGACGCGCCCCTTGCCGTAAGTTCGGGTCCAGGCGACGGGCCAGGGGGTCCCCATGTATTCCACGACGGCCAGCGGCCGGACGTCCGGCTCCATCTGCATGTTGTAGTAAAGCTCATCCTTGAGGGAGAAATCCTTCAGCCCGGCGGTGATCGGGCTTGCCTTGTCGACGATCTTCACGGTCATCTCGCCGGTATATCGCTTGCCGTCGGGGAGCCCGAAATGGGAGAAAACTCCGCCGAGCATCTTCTTGAATTCGGGGTCCCAATCCTTGGCCGCGTTGTCCCCGCCATGGATCGAGACGAAGCCGGTGCCGGAACGGACCAGGTCGAACAGCGCCTTCTGCTGGGAGGGGGTGAACTTGAATTCCTCGTCGCGGCGATCGGTGAGGACGATCAGGATGTCGTACTTCTTGATGGCCGGCGATTCGAGCATCGCGCCATCCTCGCCGATCGTGACTTCGTACCGCCCGGTGTCTTCCAGGAGTCCGGAGAGGTAGAATGCTTGATCGCGGTATCCGTGATGCTGGCGCTGTCCCCCCGACAGGAGATAAATCTTGGAGCCCTTGGGGGCCTTCTTCTGGGCCATGGCCGGTGCCGGCAGGGTTGCCAGGATGCAGGCCGCGAGCAGAATCGGCACCGGTGTCGCGAGGGACCCGAGCGATCGGGAAGCGAAGAATAATCGAGTCCGGAGCACGGGGGAAATCTCCTGGTTGGGTGGGACCGGGGCCTGGGTGGAAATCAATCTCAGGGGAATCGAATCGGGCAGCGAGAACGTCCGGAATCTCGTGCCGGTCGTCTGCTCGATCCGGGTAGCGTAGTCCGGGGGCGAACCGACTGCAAGTCTCGTTCGCCGACGGTCGGGTGATCCGGGAAGAGGCAAATCGAGAGGAGTGAGCGAGAGATGAGCGTATTGAGCAACAGGTCGGGATCGCGTCGCCTCCTGCTGGGCGTCCTGGGCCTTTCCCTGGCGGTTTGCGGCGCCGATGGCCCTCAAACGATCGATGCCGGCGGCCTCACCTTCAAGGTCCCCGCCGACTGGAAGTCGTCGACTCCCTCGACGTCGATGCGCCGGGCGCAGGTGAAGGTCGAGCCGGTCGA
>CALKTZ010000922.1 GCA_937997355.1 uncultured Planctomycetales bacterium
CACGACTTTCGCGTGCGCTGGGCACTCACGCAGTTGCTTCTCCTGGAAGGTCGAGGACGGGAGGCGAAGCGGCTCTTCGCCGAAGGTTTACCCAATCATCCCGACCCCATCGATGCCCTGAAGAAGCTCTACAAGTTGGAGGTCGAGCCCTTCCCGGCCGAGGCAGCCCGGGAGTATTTCGAGTCGGCCGCGAAGCTCGCCCCCGACGATGATCGGGTCTGGCTGGGCAAGGCGAACCTGGCGCTCCAAACCGGTGATTACGTCCAGGCCGAATCATTGCTCGGCGCCTGCCGGATACGTCGGCCTGATGACACCGGCGTCTGGGAGATGACCCTGGAATGCGGCCTCAAGGCCGAGCGCCCCGACCTAGTCTTGCTAGCGATGAAGCACCTGGATGCGACGGCCGAAAGCAAGGAAAGTCGTCTGGAACTTGAAGCATGGGCGGCAAGAATCGGGAACCATCGCGAAGCCGAGCGGCAGGTTCTCAAGAAGCTCGATCCGAACGCGAGCACCCTCGAACGGTTGGCGCAGCTTGCAATTGACGACGGGAACGCCGGCCAGGCCGCGAGCTATCGAGAACAACGCGCCGCTTATGAGAAGCGGCTGATTCAATATCTCAGGCGATTGGGCGAGCCGGGAGCCCTGGAGAATTCGCAAGAGCTTGCAAGGTTGGCCGAAGATGCCGGCCGCCGCGTCGATGAAGCATTCTGGAAGGCCCGGGTCGCGGACCGAGGGACGGCGAAGGAGACGTCCACGGCCTCGCATTCACCGGCGCGGACCATCGCCGAAGCGCTTCCCGATGTCGTGACGGCGTTGGAAGCCGCCGCGAAAACCAGCCAGATCGGCGAAGCCGGGCGTCCCCGGTCGCGCCCGCTGTTTCGGGACGAGGCCAGGCGCATCGGCCTGGATTTTGTCCACGAGAGCGGGCTCGACAAGGCAATCTTGATCCCGCCGGTCTCGATGTGCGGAGGGGTGGGGGTACTCGACTTCGATCGCGACGGTCATCTGGATGTTTACGTGGTTCAATCGGGGCAATTCCCGAGCGGCCCGGCCGCGGGTCAGCCGGGAGATCGACTCTTTCGGAATCGCGGGGATGGCACATTCGAGGATGTCACGAACCAAGCGGGGCTTGAAGCCGCGAGGGGGTACGGGCACGGCGTGACGGTGGGGGATGTGGACAACGACGGCTACCCCGACCTGTTCATCACGCGCTGGCGGTCCTACGCGCTTTATCGCAATCGCGGGAACGGCACGTTCGAGGATGTCACCCGAAACTGGGGGCTGGACGGGGATCGCGACTGGCCGACCTCGGCCGCATTCGCCGATCTCGACGAGGACGGCGACCTCGACCTCTATGTCTGCCACTACCTGGTGTGGGACGAAGGGACCAAGCGGCAATGCTCCGATCCCGATCATCCGGGTCAATACAACTGCAACCCGCGCGACTTCCCGTCGCTCCCCGATCACCTGTTCCGCAATGATGGCGGCCGATTCGTCGACGTGACGGCGGAGGCCGGCATCGTCGACCAGAATGGCCGAGGGCTCGGCGTGGTCGCGGCCGACCTCGACGGCGATCATCGGGTCGATCTCTTCGTCGCCAACGACATGTCCGCCAACTACCTTTTTATCAATCAGGGAGGGTTTCGCTTCGAGGAACGGGCGCTCGAAGCGGGGGTCGCCGCGAACTCCAGCGGCGGCTTCCAGGCGGGCATGGGAATCTCCTGCGGCGACCTCAACGGCGATGGCCGGCTCGACCTCGCGGTGACCAACTTCTACAGCGAATCGACCTCCTATTTCGAGAATCTGGGCCAGGGGCTCTTCGCGGACCGGACGGCCGCATCGGGGCTCCAGGCGCCGAGCCGTCCTCTGCTGGGATTCGGGACCAGCTTCCTCGATGCCGATAACGACGGCCAACTTGATTTGATCACCGTCAACGGTCATATCAATGATGGCCGCCCCCTCTATCCCTGGAAGATGCCCTTCCAATTCCTCCAGGGGGGGCCGCCCGGGAAGCTCCATGATGTTTCCGCCCAGGCGGGTCCGCCATTCAAGGTGCTCCATCTGGCGCGAGGGTTGGCGATCGGCGACCTCGACGACGACGGTCAAATCGACGTCGTGGTGCAGGTGCAGGACGAGCCCCTCGTTTATCTGCACAATGTCACGCCGCGGGCCCACTCGATCGCCTTTGAATTGGAAGGGACCAGGAGCAATCGGGCTGGAGTCGGCGCGTTGGTGACGATCGTCAACTCAGAGGGCCGGCAACAGGTCGCTCCGCGCCTGGGAGGGGGGAGCTATCAATCCGCCTCCTCGCCGATCGTGCATTTCGGCCTGGGGAATGACGCGAAGGTTTCGCGAGTCGAGGTCCGATGGCCGTCCGGGCAAGTCGATCGATATTCCGACCTGGTCGCCGACGCGCGCTATCGACTCCGCGAGGGAGATTCCAAGATCCAACGCCTTCCGGGCGGAAGTTCCGGAGATCGGCCTGAGTCGGTGTCTGCCCCGCCCAAGCCTCCGGGCTGAAAGGAACGTGAGAAATGCCCGCCAAACGTAAAGCGAGCCGGCGAAGGGGTTGGTGGGTGGCCGCCGTCCTGACAGTTGTCCTGGGCCTGTCGGTCTACGCATGGTGGTTCTTGGGGGCAGCCTCCACACCGCGAGTTCAGGACTCTCTGGCCGCGATCCGTGCCGCGGCCGAATCGGGACGGCTCCCCGAGGCTGGAGCCCGCATCAACCGATGGATCGAGGCAAATCCGAAGGACGGGCAAGCGAAGCTCCTGAGCGGTCTGATCCTCGCCACCCAGGGACGGACGGATGACGCGATCAAGGCGCTGGAAGCGATTCCGGAAACCGATCCCATGCGAGGGCAGGCGATCGGTGCCATCGGCGAAATCGCCTTCCGAGGCCGTCGCGCTCGCCGCGCCGAGCTGGCATGCCGCGAGGCCGCGGCCCGCGACCCGAACGCGGCCGAGCCCCGGCAGCGCCTGATCCATCTGCTGAGCCTCCAGTTGCGTCATGGCGAGGCGCGCGATGTTCTCTGGGAGCTGTTCCGTGCCTCGCGCGAGCCCCGAATCCTGTCGAGCCTGATCCATAACCTCTCGTTTCACGAGAGCGACGCGCGTGGCTTCACGTCGGAGATCGACGAGTTCCTCGCCGGCACCCCGAACGACCCTTATCTCAGGCGCGTCAAGGGGCTGGCGCTCATGATGCGGAGCCAACCGGCCGACGCGCTCCCGCACCTGGAAGCCGCCGCCGAGGCTCTCTCGAACGATCCGGTGGGACGGTTCGCCCTCGCCGAATGCTTGCTGGCCCTGGGACGTTTCCAGGGGGATGAATCGATCCTCGGGCCTCGTCCCGAACAGCCGGCCGACGCGGCCCGCTGGCTGGTCTTCCGGGGCCGTCTCCAGGAGGCCCTCGGCCGTCCCGACGATGCCCTGAAAAGCCTGCGAGATGCGGTCGCCGCGAATCCGAGGGATCGGGAAGCCCATTACCGACTCGGCCAGTTCCTCAATCGGACCGGGCAATCGGAAGCAGGCCGCAGTCAACTCGATCGAGCGAAGGAGCTTCAGGCAAGCTACCGAGAGTTCGAAAAAGAGCTCGACACCATCTTGCGCAAGGGGCCGAAGGCAGACCATGGCTTCGAGTCGCTCGGCAAGCTCTGCCGAGACGCGGGGCTGTTCTCGGAAGCCCGTGCCTGGTATGAACTCGCCGCGAGCGCCGATCCCTCCAGCGAAACCGCTCGACTGGCCCTGGCCGAGCTTCCGGATGGGATTCAACCGTTGCCGGTGGCCCTGTCTCGCCCCGTCGTTCGGCAAGGTTCGACTGCGGAACCCCTGCCCGTCGCGTCCGCACCGAAGCCCGCCAAGGACTCCGCCGTGCTTCGGTTCGAAGATGTGTCGAGCCGGGCCGGGATCTCCTATCAGTATGATTGCGCCGCCAGGGGGGATTTGTATCTCGGCGACACCATGGGAGGAGGAGTCGGCCTGATCGACTACGACCGCGACGGCTGGCTGGATATCTACTTCGTCAATGGCTGTCCCCTTCCCTATGATCCGAAGGCTCCCCCCGGCAAGAACCGCCTGTATCGCAATCGGAGGGATGGAACGTTCGAGGATGTCACCGCCAGGGCCGGTGCCTCCGGCCAGGGTTACGGGATGGGCTGCGCCGTCGGCGACTACGACGACGACGGCCACGACGACCTGTTCGTGACCGGCCTGGGGCGGACCGTGCTCTACCGCAACCGGGGCGACGGGACCTTCGAGGACGTGACGGCGAAGGCGGGTGTGGGCTCCGACCGATGGACCACGGCGGCGGGATTCGCGGATCTCGACAACGACGGCGACCTCGACCTGATGGTTGTCACCTATGTCAATGCCGACCCCTCGAATGTCCCCGACTGCCGGGATGCCACAGGGCGACCACTTCACTGCTCACCGGCCCGCTTCGATGGGCAGCCCGACCTCCTGTTCCGCAACGATGGCAACGGCAAATTCACGGATATCAGCCGGGAGTCGGGCATCGACGCCGCTCCGGACGGCCGAGGGCTGGGGATGGCCATCCTCGACCTCAACGGCGACGGCAAGCTCGATATCTTCGTCGCCAACGACCTCTCCCCCGACTTCCTCTTCCTCAATCAGGGGGGGCTCAAATTCGAGGAATCGGGCATGTCGAGCGGAGTCGCGCTCAACGGCTCGGGGAAGGCAACTTCCAGCATGGGGGTCGTGGCCGATGACCTCAACGGCGATGGCCTGCCGGACCTCTTCATCACCAACTTCCTCAATGAGCCCGATTCCCTGTTCCGGAATCTCGGCAACGGCCTGTTCGTCGACGCGACCCTCGGCGCCAATCTCCAGGCGGTCGGACTGATCGGGACAGGCTTCGGCGTCGCGGCCCCCGACTTCAACAACGACCGTCATCCCGACCTCTTCATGAAGAACGGTCATGCCGACGATCAGCCCTGGATCAACACCCCCATGGCGCAACCTCCCCAGGCATTTCTCGGGAAACCCGAGGGACGTTTCGAAGCGGTCCCCGAATCGGCGAGCCCATATCTCTCTCGGCGCGTCGTGGGCCGGGGATTGGCGGCGGGGGATCTCGACAACGACGGCAGACTCGACCTGGTCATCGTCCACCGAGATGTCCCGGCCGTCGTACTTCGCAATACCACCCCCGGCGGAAAATGGATCGGCCTCCATCTCCACGGCAAACGCTCCGGCTCGATCCCTTACGGCGCGATCGTGACCTGCGTGGCCGACGGGAGAAGTCAGGTGCGAGTGCTCGCCGCCGGCACCAGCTATCTGTCGGTCCACGATCCCCGGATCTGGTTCGGCCTCGGGACCACGACGCTGGTCGATTCGATCAAGGTCCGCTGGCCTTCTGGACTCGAACAGACCTTCCGCGACCTCCCCGCCGGCACAATTTTCGATCTCACGGAAGGCGAGGAGAAACCAAAGCCGGCCAGGGGCACCGCCCCCATCGCGAAGACCACGAAGTCCGGCTGAAGCGTCGACAAACTCGCGTTCATTTCGGCGAAGGTGAGTCGCCAACCGGCAGATTCGCGACCAGTGCTTTCATCTTCTTCAGCCCGGTTTGAGCAACCGTCAACGGGTCTTGCTTCCAGTACTCGCGATGGAACAGTTCGAGCGAGAGCATGACCCGGAAGTTGCCATCCCGGAGATCCTTGAGGATTTGCCGAAGTGGGGCGACGCCGTCTCCGGGAAAGACGCGATCGGCGTCGGTCAATTCCGCCCGAGGGGGCTTCGCCGGATAATCGTTGACGTGGAAAACGTGGATCGCGCCCGGCCCCAGCAGCGGGAGCCCGGAGAAGTCGGACCCGCCGCGATAGAGGTGATAAACGTCCGGGAGGATGCACGCCTTCGGATGGC
>CALKTZ010000923.1 GCA_937997355.1 uncultured Planctomycetales bacterium
TTCCGATTGACGGGATGTCACCCTGAAATGGCTTTGTTTGGTAATTCCCGGCTTGCTCCAAAATCGGCTTCGTTCGTGAGAATTGGCTTCGTTCGGCGCGGGGCGCGATTGGCTTCGTTCGGGGAAATTGGCCTCGATATCGAAATTGGCTTCGCTCGGCGCGGGGCGCGATTGGCTTCGTTCGAGGAAATTGGCCTCGATATCGAAATTGGCTTTGACCGGGCAAGATGACCAGCCTCTTCGCGTACCGTGAGAACGCGCTCATTCATGCAAAGGAACCAATCGGCGCAGTCCAACGTATTAAGGATGTATTCTGGTTTTCGAACTCGATGACTCGCCCAGGAACCATTTTGATTAGCGATAATCCGAGCTCTTCCGGCTCTGCCGGTCGACGAGATCACGCGGATTCTGACGATGAAAGTCCGCCGAGGCACATCGCGCCGACCCGATGAATTGAGATGCGCCTCGGCCTGTTCCACGATTTGACCGGCCGGTTGTCGACTCGGATAATTGAATTCCCGTCGTCATATCGCTCGCCATTCCGGCCCGACAAATGAGGGACCTTCACCGAGGAAGGAGTTGCACCATGCTCCCGCTTCACCGAGATGAACCGCGCGTTCGAGGCGAGTTGCCGGGTCCGCGCGCGGCCGAGTGGATTGCTCGCGATCGACGGGTGATGTCACCGTCTTATACACGGATGTATCCCCTGGTCGTGCGTAAGGCGAGCGGGGCGATGATCGAGGATGTCGATGGGAATCGGTTCCTCGACTTCACGGCGGGGATCGCCGTCACCAATGTCGGACACTCGAACCGCAGGGTGGTCGCGGCGATCGAGAAGCAGGCAAAGCGGCTCGTCCACATGTCGGGGACCGACTTCTACTATGCACCGCAAATCCGGCTGGCGGAGACGCTCTCCCGATTGGCGCCGGGGAGCGAGCCTAAACGGGTCTTCTTCACGAACAGCGGCGCCGAGGCGGTCGAGGCCGCGCTCAAGCTTACGAGGCATCACACGGGGCGAAACCGCGCGATCGCTTTCCTGAACGCCTTTCACGGCCGGACCTACGGGGCCATGTCGCTGAGCGGTTCCAAGCCCGTGCATCGCCGGGGGTTTGCTCCACTGGTCCCGGAAATCCATCATGCCCAATTCGGAGACATGAGGAGCGTCCGCCAGTTGCTCCGGACGATCTGTCCGCCGGACGAGGTCGCGGCGATCTTCGTCGAGCCCATTCAAGGGGAGGGGGGCTACATCGTCCCGCCCGACGCCTTTCTGCCGGAGCTTCGAGAACTTTGCGACGAGCACGGCATCCTGCTGGTGCTCGATGAGATCCAGACGGGAATCGGTCGGACCGGGAGGATGTTCGCCTCGGAACATTGGGGCGTTTCGGGGGATATCGTTTGTCTGGCCAAGGGGATTGCCAACGGCCTGCCGCTCGGCGCGATCGTCGCGCGGGAGTCCGTCATGGATTGGCCCAAGGGAAGCCATGCGTCCACCTTCGGCGGAAATCCGGTCGCCTGCGCCGCGGCAAACGCGACCCTGCAACTCGTCGAGGATAAGTATCTCGAAAACGCACAAGCGCGAGGGCAGGAATTGCAATCCGGCCTGGCCCGGATCGCCGGCCGATTTCCTGAAATTCGCGAGGTTCGTGGGCGTGGCCTGATGATCGGCGCAGAGATCCAGACGGAAGACGGACAGCCTGATCCCCTGTCGCGGGATCGAATCATCCACAATGCGTTCCAACGAGGCCTTCTCCTTCTTCCGTGCGGCCCGAGCACCATCCGCTTTTGCCCGCCCCTCTGCCTGACCGGCCGTCAGGTCCAGAAGGGGTTACAAATCTTTGAGGATGCCGCCGGATCCTCCCGAGAGGAACACGATTCGCGATTGGGATCTCGGGCAACACTCTAGAAATGAAACGCGGGAAGGGTACGATTCGCTCAGGAGGAGAATCGGCTATGAACATAGTGACCGAAACCAGCAGCGTTCCCCCTTCCGCCGAAACCCAATTCGACTGGAAGCGATGGCCCGAAACCGAGGCGATTGTCGATCAACTCATTGAATCGGCACTGAGCCGCCATCCATTTGCCGCCGAGCTTTCGGAGCGGATGCTCCACGAAACCGGAACTCGATTCAAAGCCTGGGTCGACCACATCGTATTGGTCGATCGTCCGGGGCTCGCGCGTGAACTCGTTGGGCTGGGCTACGGCCGGGGCGGAATCAGCTACGGAGTGAAGGGGGGAACTTATTCGCACGCGGGGGGAGTCTTCCCGCCGATCGCCATCGACCGCACCGGCGTTTCCACCTCGAAGGCACCATTCGAAGTCCGCGAGATCGCCTTGAAGGTGGAATCGGTCGCCGATTTTTCGAGAGCCCACGACCTGGGCCTGGATATCCTGGGGATGCCGCTCGGCCCCTATCGCGTCGGCTGGATTCCTGGAAATGGAATCAACCTGGCGATCGTCGAACGTCGTGGGTATCGCGGCTTCGAACCGATGGACGGCGAAATGGCAAGGCTCGGCCGGATGCGCCCTCACGCCACGCGCGATGCCCTCGCGGCTCGCGAGCTATGGCTCGCCCGCAAGCGACACTTCGACACCGACGAAGAAGGCTTCGACACAACCGAGGCGCTCCTGGGCCGGGTCATCGAGCTTGCCGATTCGACCGACCTGGCATGCCATCTGGTCTTCGAGGTCGAACGCGACTACTGGCAGTCGCGTAACCGGGCCGCTCGGATCCAGAAGTCGCGGCAGGATCGACTCGGGCTGGGGTGGGCCAATCACGACCATCACACGTTCCGCTGCTCTCGACGATTCTTCCCCCGCGTGATCGGGATCTTCGAGAAACTCGGATTCGCGCTCCGCGAGCGGTTTCACGCCGGGGCTCATGCGGGCTGGGGAGCCCAGATCCTCGAACATCCGACGACCGGGATCGTGATCTTCGCCGACCTCGACCTGGCCCCTGAGGAGTCGACCCATGATTTCGCCCACCAGGCTTTACCCGATTTGCCCCGGCCCGGGACGGTTGGCCTCTGGGTTGCCCTGCACGGGGAATCGATCCTGGGATCCGGGATGCATCACCTGGAAGCTCAGTTCGACTTCGAGGCCCTTCGCGACGGATTGAAGAGCACCGCGGGGGTCGAGATGATGCCCCCATTCTCCGACTTCCCGTTCCTGAAACAGGCCTTCACGGCGGGGGAACGTTGGGCGGTTTCCCCGCAACGGGCAGATCGAGCTCTCAAGACGGGCTGGATCGACGAGGCCCAGCATTCCAGATTCTTGAAGGAGGGGGCCATCGGCAGCCACCTCGAAAACCTGGAGCGTCGCGAAGGATTCAAGGGGTTCAATCAGCAGGCGGTGAGCGCCATCATCGCGGCGACCGATCCGAGGTTGCATTGACGACCGGAGACAACCTCAATCATTGGTAGGCTGATAAGGCGGATTGGTGTATTTGGTCACGAACGCCACATAGCCGCTTGATCCCGTCGGAATGCCGGAGGGGAGAATTAGGCTGAGGGTCTGCAAACCGTTGGCGTCCATCGTCACCGTGAGCTTGCTGCCCGGAGGCTGGACGATCGCGCCGGGGACGTAGCGAAGTCCGTGGTCGAGCCTGATCGTGATGGCCGCCCATGAAAAAGACTTCGGCGTCCCGTTCTTGTAGGACACCTTGTAGGTGTTGAGATACGGGTTCGCCTTCTCGGCGGCCGTGTATTCCGGCAACGCCCGCCTGTCCAGCTTGGCTCGAAACGTGAAATGCCGAGGCGTATTTCCATATTGATACGTCGGCGTCTGCCTCTCATTCTTGGTCAGGGCGATCTGAGGATGGGTCTGCGTGCCGTAATGAATTGCAACGGCGGCCGGCAGAGGTAGGACCCGCGACTGGACCGTGCGATTCTCGAGCGAGTTGTCCAGACCCGGTTGAAACCTGCGGCGGTTCGCGATCATCCTGTTTCTCTCTCAGCCCGCGACAAACACATGATTTCGCTCTTCCCTTTCGGTCGGCCAGACCCGGGCATGTTCTTGAGAATTTCGCAATCAGCCGGGACTCGGGTCAACACACCGAGTCCGACGCCTTGCGCGGCGTCTGGACTCGACGAAGCTGACCAATGCGGCCGACAAAAAAAGCCCCGCAACCAATAATATCGGCGGCAGCACGCGGGGCACCGGCACAGAGATGGTTCCATCTGCCCCACCGATTGCGAAAATCGGCACGAGGAGGACGACTGTCAGGATGATGCCGATCTGGATGATGAATCCGAGTCCGACGGTGAGTGCCGAGAGGACGAGGCACGCCAGGCCGAGCCAATTCAAACGCTTCGACGACATGGGGCACCTCCGAACCAGGAACTTGCGTCACATCTTCAGATCATCTCACAAAAAAAGGGGACGAGCACGATGCTTCGCACCGAGCCGGTCCCCTTGATGATACTTCAGCCTGACCGCTTGTAACGATCGAGATCAGGGTGCCGGCTTGGCGGCGGTCGCGAGGCTGCCATTGGCGGCGTCGGATCGCTTTTTCTCGACGGCCAGCATCTCAAGTTCGGCCTTGAGCGATTGCACCTTCGCGTGCGCGGCCTGGATGGCCGCCTGGGTGTCGGCCAGCCCCTTGGCGGCGGCGGCGTGGGCCGCGTTGACCGCATCCAGGGCCTGCTTCATCTTGGTCATGTTGGCGGTGGTCGCCTGGGTCGCGGCCTTCGCATCGGCGACCGTCTTTTCGACGGCGGCCTTGGCGTTATTGGCGACATCCAGGGCGGTTTTCACGGCCTGCGATCCCATCACCTGCGCCTTGGCCCGGACCTGGGCCGTCTGGAGCGTGGCCGGGGCGGTGACCTTCGCGGCGGTGGCCCGGACAAGCTGATTCTGGGCTTCGTTCTGGGTCGAGCCGGCCGCGGCGATGGCGGCGATCAGTTCCTGAGATTTCTTGACCTGCGCGTTCAGGTCAGCGAGGGCTTTCGTGGTTGCCTCCGGGGTCGCACCGGCTTTCAAGGCGGCGGTCGCCGTCGCGAGGGCCGCGTCCTGGGCGGTCTTGGCGGCGAGGGCTTTTTCGAGGGCAACCTTGGCGGCCGCGATCGCGTCGGTCGCCGCCTTTTCCGCCGCGGCGGTGTCGGCGATGGCCGTTTCCGCGGCGGCCTGGGCTTCCTGCGCCGGCCTGGCG
>CALKTZ010000924.1 GCA_937997355.1 uncultured Planctomycetales bacterium
CCCCGGCCGACGCACGCTCACAGCCCGACCGACGCCGCCAACAGCCGGACGCGCCGCTCGACGTCGTCACGGATGCGACGCACCCCGTCGAGATCCTCGGCGGCGGGTTCTTCGAGCCGATCATGACGATGATCCCCGAGCGGGACCGCATCGGCCAGATCCGCTCCTACACGGCCTATCTCGAAGAACTCCTCGGCGCGAAGGTGCGGGGGATGTGGGTGCCGGAACGAGTCTGGGAACAGCATCTCGTCTCGCCGATCGCCAGGGCCGGCATCGAATACACGATCCTCGACGACTTCCATTTCGAACGAGCCGGGCTCACGGGCGATTCGTTGCACGGCTACTACTTGACCGAGGAGGAAGGCATCCTCCTCAAAATCTTCCCCGGTTCCGAGACGCTTCGCTACGCCATCCCATTCCGCGAGCCTCACTCATCGTATGAGTTCCTGCGCGACCTGGCGGAACGACGCCCCGGCTGCACGGTAGTTTGTGCCGACGACGGGGAGAAGTTCGGGAGTTGGCCCGAGACCTACGACCACGTCTACACGCAAGGGTGGCTCCGCCGCTTCTTCGACATGATCCGGGGGAATCGCGACTGGCTGGAGCCCTCGACACTCGCCCAGGCCGTCGACTCCTCGGTGCCGCTGGGCAAGGTCTATCTGCCCGATGGATCGTATCGCGAGATGACCGAATGGGCGATGGCCTCGGACCGTTTCCTGGCCTATCGGCAGGCCGTCGAACGGCTTGAGGAACATCCCAACGCCGAAGCCTTCAAGCCGTTCGTCCGGGCCGGGGCGAGCTGGCGCAACTTCAAATCCCGCTATGCCGAAAGCGACGAGATGTACACGCGGATGCTCGGCATCTCCAAGCGGCTGGAACGGCTCGAAAGCCGTCCGAACGTCGATCCCGATTACCTGGAGGTCGCGCGCCAGGAACTGTATCGGGGCCAGTGCAATTGCCCCTACTGGCACGGGTCATTCGGGGGGCTCTATCTCCCGCACCTCCGCAACGCGATCTACCGCGCCTTGATCCAGGCCCACAACGCGCTCGACGAGGCGGAAGGTCTTTCGGGGCCTCGGGTCTCGATCGAGGTTGCCGACTTCAATCTCGATGCTCGTCAGGAGGTCCGCCTCGAAAACGAATCGCTCATCGCGTTCGTCCGACCGGCGCTCGGCGGACACATCTACGAACTGGATGTCCGCCAGCAGACGACGAACGTCCTGGCCACCCTCGACCGCCGCCCCGAGCCTTATCACGCGGCCATCCGTACCGCCGCGGAACGGGCGGCTGCGGCTTCCCAGGGTCACTCGCATCATGGTTCAGGCGAGCGGATCAGGCTCAAGCAAGAAGGGCTGGACCGCCTCCTGATCTACGATCATCATCCGCGCAAGTCGCTCGTCGATCATTTCCTCGCGGCCGACGCCACGATCGACGACCTGCTCGTCGATGATGCGTCGGAGCGTGGAGATTTCCCGTCGGGAACCTATCTGGCCAGGATCGTCCGAGAGCGCGGCAAGGTCGCGGTCGCGATGGAACGCGTCGCGCGGCCCGCGCAGC
>CALKTZ010000925.1 GCA_937997355.1 uncultured Planctomycetales bacterium
CGTATCTCACGACCCTCCTGGAGAAGGGGCATGTGACGCGTCGTCGGGTGGGGAAGGCGTATTACTACAAGGCCGTCACGCGCTCGAAGTCGGCGTTCCGGACGACCCTTGAGGAGTTGGTGAATTCTTACTGCGGCGGATCGATTCAGGCCTTGATGATGAATCTGATCCGGTCGGAAAAGCTCAGCGACGACGATTTGCTGGAGTTGAGGCGGTTGGCCGAAGAAGAGAACCCGTCAGCGACGAACAAGAAGGGAGCCGAGCATGAGTGACCGATTCGCCCCGGCAGGATTCATGTCACACCTCGTGGATTCGCCCCCCGCGCTCATGCTGCTCCTCAAGTTGACGCTCCTGCTCGCGCTCGCCTGGCTGGTGCAAGCGCGGACATCAAACGGCAATCCGCGTGTCCGAGTCTTGCTCTGGCGAGGAACGATCCTTGGGCTGTTGCTCCTCGTCGGGCTCTTCGCCTGGATGCCGCCGGTCCTCCGTTGGAACGTGAAGGTTGATCGGCCGGTGCAGGAGGCCGAGACGGTCGCCAACGCTCCGCGAAATTTCGATCAACCCGCGCCCGCGAGCGAACGCATCAAAACCGGCATCCCGATTCTCCACTCTCCTCAAGCAGCCTCGACCGGACTCGGCCCAGCCGCCGAGCCGATCGAGGGGGGGATGAATCCAGATGCGCCTCTCGCTCGATCGGATTTCTCTCCTTGGCGTTGGCTGACAACAATCTGGCTCGTCGGCATGCTGATTCTCGGCGTGCGATGGTTCCTGGGATGGTTGCAAGTCACGCGAATCCTGGGGTCGTCGGTCGAGGTCACTCCCGAGCTTGTCGAGGAGGCCCGGAAGATCGCGGATCGGTTGGGTTGCCTGCGAGCGATCCGAATTCGAGCCTCCGACCGAATCCCGAGCCCGTGCCTGGTGGGGCTCGTCCATCAGACCTTGCTGATTCCGTCGAGCATGATCGAAGGCCAGGACACGACCGACCTGTGCGCGGTCATGGCCCATGAGTTGACCCATGCGAAACATAACGACCTGTTCTGGAACCTGACCGCGCAAATTACGTCCATCCTCCTCTGGTTCCATCCCCTGATCTGGCGGGTGCGGGCCGTCCACGCGGCGGCCTGCGAATCGCTCTGCGACGCGGTCGCCGTCGACTATCTGGGGGATACCCACGCCTATGTTCGGACCCTCGCGCGGGTGGCCTTGCGGACCGCCCAGCCGCCGCCGGCGCACGGATTGGCCATGGCCCGCTCGTCCGAGGTGCGCCGGCGGATCGACTCACTCCAGAAGGGGATTGCGTGCGGGGAATTTTCGCGAAGACGACTTGGCCTCGCCGGCCTCGCGAGCATGGCCCTGATCGGCGTGATCGGTATGTTCGCCTTCACCCATGCTGACGAGCCGAAATCGAAACAGGAGAATCCCCCGTCAAGCAACAATCGCATCTCCCTCCGGTTGATCGACGCCGAGACCGGGAAAGGGCTCAAGGAAGTTTCCGTGGAGGTCTCCTACAGGTTCGACAAGAAATTCGAGAAGAAGACGATCCGGTCCGATGCCGAAGGGATGGCGAAGCTGGAATTGCCTCCCGGTTCCCCGCCCAAGAACCTCTACATCAAGGTAGAGAAGGAAAATCATGTCCCGATTCACCTCATGCAAGACGCAAATTGGCGCACGATCGAGTTGCCGTTCGAGCGTGAGCTGAAGCTGGAAAAAGGGATCACGATCAGCGGCACCGTCAAGGACGAGACGGGCCGACCGATCAAGGATGCCAGGGTGATCCTCTCCATGCCGATCCCCGAGGTCCAACGGTCCGG
>CALKTZ010000926.1 GCA_937997355.1 uncultured Planctomycetales bacterium
GAATCCGCCAATCGCCTGATCTGGAACTTCTCGCTCGTCAAGGGGGCGGCGGTCGCGCTCAACCCGATCCCGGTCGCCGACCTCGCCGGAGGCGTGGGGGTGGATGTGGCGATGATCCTCGCCCTGAGCAAGATTTATGGGATTCCTCTGACACGCTCCTCGGCACTCCGCCTGGTCCGCGACATGTCCTTCGCGCTCGGGGCGATGGGGGTCTTGCAGGTTGCCACGAAGCTCCTGGCCAGCGGGATCAAATCGGCGTTGGCGGCTTCGACCGTGATGACCGGTGGCCTGGCCACGCCCCTCACCGTGCTCGGCTACAGCGCGATCGGGTTATCCCAGGCGAGCGCCGCCGCGACCGCCTCCTATGTCGTCGGGCAAGGCGCCAAGACGTATTTGAAGCATGGCTGTCAGTGGGGACCCCGAGGGGTGAAGACGGTGATCCAGGAAATCCTTGTCCAGGCCAAGGCCGATTCGATTGTCGACCGCCTCCGCGCCGATTTGAAGCAACGCATCAAGAAATCATGAATGTTCCGGCTTCCGCTGAACCCGCTGGCCCGTCTCGAAAAAGCCGACTCTTGCGATCGTGGAAATTCTATCTCTCGCTGGCGGCAATCGCTTCGGCCCTGGCGGGGCTGGCGATCGAAGTGGTCATGACCCGGCCGATTCGCGACGCCCTGAACGTGTACATGTCCCTCATCGCGGTGGCCAACCGACCCGATTTCGACGACGCCCAGCGCCTCGACGCCGCGAAGGAGCTTTGTTCGGCGGCCTATCTGAAATCACACGAATTGAAGGTCGCACCTCAGGGAGGATTGGTCGGCATCCCGCGCAACATCAACAAGAACTTCAAGGCATGGCAGGAAGGGGCCAATATCTGGGTCTGCCCGACCAACCGAATCGGGCCGATCTATCAATTCGTCCCCGAGGATGGCCGTTGGAAGTTCGATGGCCCCATCGGCCTGTTGAGACCCCATGGCGAGATCATCAGGACGCATGAGCTTCAGGGGCTTGAAGCGGAGTGATCCGTCAGTCGTCGAGCCTGGAATCGATGGCGATCAGATGGATCGCGCCGTAGCGGGTTGCAACCGCCAGGTAGTTCTTTCGGGCGGAGTAGGCAATACCGCTCGGCTGCGTTCCGCCGAGATTGAGGCGGCCACGGAGGGGAATCCGGGCGATCACCCGGCGCGAAGTCGGCTGACTGATCTCGACCGAGGCGTTCTCGGGCTGGGTACATGCGAGGAAGGGGGGATACGCCCGCTCCTTGCCGCGTCCGTAGAGGTCCATCGGCACCCCTTCGCTCTCGGTTTCCACCGGGAGCAGGAT
Source organism: uncultured Planctomycetales bacterium (assembly GCA_937997355.1). GTDB lineage: Bacteria > Planctomycetota > Planctomycetia > Isosphaerales > Isosphaeraceae > CALKTZ01. Next base: position 1,324 of record CALKTZ010000926.1, read on the forward strand.
CGAGTCTCCCGTCGCCTCGGAGTTGGAAAGCTCGGGGGTCTTGCTGTTCGGCAGTTGGGATTCGCCGATTAAGCGGATCTTCTCGGGGTCAGCAAGGTCGAACGATGGGGCGAGTGACTTCCCATGGAGCGTGACGACCGCGCACGATCCTTGCTCGGAGAGTTGCAGCCGGGCAGGGTCCTCGTCGGCCTTGAATTCGAACTGGTTGCCCGGGATGAACGAATCCAGCTTCGGGCTCGTCTGGAACGCGACCAGCTTCGGGCTCGGCTTTTGGGCTCCTCCCTCGCCCCTCCCGGAGTTCACCACGTAGAGCGTGCAACGGTCCGGGGCGAGGGCCAGGTCATCGGGGTAATCGCCGGTCGGAATCCTGGAGCCGATCCGCTTGCCTGCCGGGTCGATGACCTCGAACCAGCCCGGTTCAAGATGGCAGCGGTCTCCGGGGGGGCGCTGAAGGACCAGGAATCGATCCTGCCCCGCGGCCAGCCCGACGGGCCGCCCCTCCAGGGCTACCTCGACAATTCGCTCAAGCTTGGCGGCGGTTGTGAGGCGGTAAATCACCAGCTTCTGATAACGGGGGCACGTGACCGCGAGATAGTCGCCGTCGTCCGAGAAGCGAATTCGCTCCACGCGCTGGAGTCCGGTTGAAACCCGATCGGTTTCTCGAAAGGTCCAGGCACCTGCGCGAATTTCCACCGTTGCGAGCGCGTTTCGAACAACCCAGATGGTACCGACGAGGAACGCCGAGATCGGAATCAGCAGCAACAGCAGGGTTGTCACGATCCGACCGCTCGGCTGGTCCTTGTCTTTCGAACCGGCCCGCTTTTTGGACAACATGATCTTGGGCTCCATCCCGTTGAGAATCCGTCCGATGTTCTTACGATGCCGCACGACGAGCAGGATCAGGAGGACGATCGCCAGGATGCTCATGCCTCGTTCCTGCGGGGACCAGGGGTCCTGGGCGCGTGCGAAATGGACCGCGACGAAGGCGATGGCCCCCGCGATCGACGAGAGCGATACATAGCGGGTGAGCAGGAAGCAAAGCGCGAATCCCAGGAACGCACCGCCGGTCGCCCAGGCATCGAGTGCGAGGATCGCCCCGAAGCTGGTTGCAACCCCTTTGCCCCCCTTGAAATTGAGATAGACCGGGAAGTTGTGTCCCAGGATCGAGGCGAGGGCCACGAAGACCGGCAGATCGGCCGGAGCGGCCCCGCACCAGGCGTGTACCCCCGGCGGGATCAGCAGGGTGGGGAGGAACCCCTTGAGCATGTCGAGGAAGAAGACCAGCAGGAAATAGCGGAAGCCGAGATTTCGGCCGACGTTCGTCGCGCCGATGTTCCCCGAGCCGACCGTCCGGATGTCGATCCCCTTCACCTGGTAGAAGATCAGGAATCCGAACGGAATGGCTCCGATCAGGTACGCCAGCAGGATGGCAACTCCGCTGGCGAGGAGTGGGGAGTTGGTCACTGATCGCGTCCCATCTTGACCAGGGATGTTGGCTCGCCGAGGAAGGAGGCTCGCTTCGATTCGAAAATCTCGTTCGCGGTCGAGTAGTCGTCGTGGCGGCCGATGTCGAGCCAGTAGCAGGATTCTCGGAAACAGTGGACCGGCTGGCTATTCCGTCGCATGGCTTCGAGCAGTTCGGGCATTGTTACCGCTTCGCCCGGTTCGAGATAGTCCCACGCGACCGGGTCCAGGATGTAGATCCCCATGCTCACCTGGAAGGAATATTCCGGCTTTTCGCTGTATCCCGTCAAGATGTGAGGATCGTTGCCGAACTCCAGGACGCCGAAGTCGATCCGCACCTCGCGAGGATAGGAGGCGATGGTGGCGGCGGCACCTCGATTGCGGTGGAACTCGTACATCTCCCCGTAGTTCAGGGTGGTGAGGATATCGCCGTTGATGACGAGGACCGGCTCGGTTGGTCGGTCGATCAGCGTGAGGCCGCCGGCCGTACCCAGCGGGGTGACCTCGCGGCGATAATCGATCCGGGAGCCGAACTTGCGGCCGGTCCCGCAGAACGCCTCGATCAGCTCGGTCAGATATCCCGTGATGATCGTGACGTCGCGGAATCCGAATCTGGCGAGCTGTCGGAGGACGACCTCGATGATCGGCATGGGGTCATCGGTTCCCAGCGGCATCAGCGGCTTGGGGAAGACGTGGGTGAACGGGCGGAGCCGAGTTCCCTTGCCACCCGCGAGGATCACTGCCTTCATCGTCGAGACCTCCGTGTCGGTCAACCCGGGGCGGTCGCGTGAACCGCCCCCTTCGATTGCTGTCGCGGCCGCAAGCGGCCGTCACAAGTTCTTCGGGCCGGCGACGTTCTCCGGTCGCGTCGCCCTGGCCTTTTTCAGATGAGGCCCTTTTGCCGCGTGCGATTTGGCATGCGCAACGCCTTCGAATACCTTGGTGAGTCGCTCGACATGCAGATTGAGCGTTTGAATTTGCCCGAGTCGAGAGGCCGCCGCCGCCATCTCCAGGCGATGGTAGTCGTTCGTCATGCGATCGATCGCCGCGACCAACTCCCCGACCGCGTTCGGGCTGGTGATCACGAAGCCTTCCCGGCCGTCGGTCAGCACTTCGGTCGCTCCATTGAAGGCGGTCGAGATGACCGGCAACCCGCACGCCAGCGCCTCGAAGACGACCAGCGAGCAGGGGTCGTAGTAGGTCGGCAGGACGAAGAAATCCGAGGACCAGAAGCAGGTGCGGATGTCGGAGAAATAGCCCAGGAAGTGGACCAGCTCGCCGACACCCAGTCGGTGGGCGATCCGCCGGTATTTTTCGACCTTGCCCCCGCCGCATACGATGAGATGGATCGGCCTTGCCGAGCCCCTTCAGCGCGAAGTTGTGTCCGACATAGAGCCCGACCAGGTCATTCGGTTGCAGGCCGAGCTTGTTTCGGAGGGCGCACCGCGTGGCACCCGGCTGGGGGACCTTCAATCGTTGCGGGTCGATGGCGTTCGGGATCACGTGAATGCGACGTGCCGGGACGTGGTGGAATTCTTCGAGGTGCCGCTTCACCATGTTGCTCACCGCGACGACCTGCGCCCCGCGATCGGGGTGATACTGCCGTCGCTCGATCTCGCGATACACCGCATTCTTGGGGTTGAGCGATTTGCTCAACCGATAGAGCGATTGTTGCGCGGCGGTCGGAAATCGCCTGGAGTTGGCCAGCACGCTCCCCCGGTGGGTCCCGCCCTGGGGGATGATCACGTCGTGCGCCCAGGTGTTGATCAGGCCGACGGTGCAGTCGTAGGTTTTCTGATCGAGGATCGCGGCGGACTTCCGCGCGAAGTTCCAGATCTGGCCGAGCTTCGTCCTCCCCGGCGCCGCGACGGTCACGCAGCGGACTTCCGGCGGCAGGGCGTCGGGATTCCAGGATTCGGCGTAGAGATCGACCCGATGGCCCGCGTCGATGAGCCGACGGCAAAGGTCGACGACGTACGTTTCCGCACCGCCACGCGACGGGTCGACCCGTCGAAAATTCAAGGCCAATCGCATCGTTCCGATCTCCTCCCTGGACTGCCGTTCGCCGTCTCATCGCCTGGAATTGGGAAGGATGTGTCGAACCTGCCGCGCGACTCGGGGGTTGAGTGTCCGATGTTCACGAATTTTCGGGCCCCTGATTGTGGGCGAGGTAGCGCCCCGCCTTGAGCCTGACCATCCGCGCCTGCCACTCGGGGGATCGCAACGCGACGCCTCGACGATAGAACATCCAGAAGCGGAGACAGTCCCGGGGGCCGATGCCCGGCACGCCATGGGTCGAAAACAGGAGCTGTCCCAAATCTTTCCATCGCCAACGGTCGGGCCAAAACTTGTGCTCTTCCAGGCGATGAAGGTCGATCAGTACCAGTCGTACGTCGAGCGGGTTCTGGGAGAGTCGATCGAGGTCCAGGAAGAAGTGACAGAGGTACAGATCCTTGTGAAACATCTTGGCGCGATGCAGGCTCGACGCGATCCTCGCCATCTCGATGGCGATCAGGCGTTTGAGCTTGGCAAAGGTTTTCGGGTCGTATCGATCTTGCAGTTCTCCCATGATCTCGTTGAGTGCATGACAGCCCGTGAGTTCGGCGACCATCAAGAAGCTCTGGAGCTTTCCCCAGGGGCCGATCCGTTCACCGGCGGCGACGACGTCCGGTACCTCAACCCCGAGGGATCGCGCCCGCTCCAGGTGTCGCCATTCGGCGGAACCGGGCGTGTGGCTGCCGGCCGGATGCACGAGCGCCGCCAGCCGCGAAGGCCAGGGGAGTGCGAAATGTCGCTTCAGATAGACGCTGACCGATTTCGCCTGGGCAGGTGTTGCCGAATGTTTGGGATGGAAGACCACCCGCGCCGTGGCTCGTCCCTGCTTGGCGTGATAGCGGTCTCGGCTCTCGATCGACATGGCACTCTCGGCGAGATCGTCGGGCAAGGCCGCGCGATAGCGTTCGTCGATCCACGACCAGCGAACACCTCGGACCAGGCGTTCCCAAAGCGAGCCATACCTCATCGGAGCATTCCCTTCCAGTTCTCGGGGTGCCGAAATCGGTAGATTCGCACACGCCCCGCGTCGTCTCGGGTAGACTCCGGGAAATCCCGAATCGGCTCCGCGGCGAACGCCAGCATCGCCTGGAGTGTTTCCGCGCGACGGCTCCTGGCGTCAAGCTCATCGGTCTCGACGACGATGTAGCCGAGGCGGCGATCGGTCAGGGCCTGGCGAACGTGCCAGTAGTCATAGGAGTCGAAGGGAGACCGATCGGCGACGAACGACGCCCAGCCTCGGGTATCGAGCGTCGCTTCTCCTTGATAGGCATTCGCGGCCAGCCACTTTCCCGCTTCCAGATGCCCCGAGCGACTGGCGTGCGTCGTCTTCAACTGGAAATGAATGATCGTCAGTACGACAATCGCGGCGAAGCCGAGCCTCAGCTTTCGCGAAAGAACCGGAGACCAGCCGAATTTGACCGCCAGACCACGCAGGCAGACGAAGGTCCCTGCCGCCGCCCAGGGGGTCGAGGTGAGCACGAGGGCGAGCGTGTGCCGGTCGGAAAGGTACCCCAGCAACGCGCAGTGCCTCGCCAGGGCAATCGCATAGATAATTTGAAACGTGAGCAGGACGGTGCGCTCGACCGTGCCGGTATCTTTCTGATCGCGGCCGGGGCACAGGCTCCGGATGAATCTCTGGCGAACCAATCCCCAGGCGAACATCACGGCGAAAATGCCCGCGAGTTCCCGCCACCACTGGGCGAAGATGCGTGTCGCGGCACCGCTCCAACCGACAATCTTGGAATGCTCGGATTCTTCCTTGGGAGAGAAATCCCAGCGACGGTCGTCCAGCCCGGCCGGAAGCCACTGCGGCGCTTTGCGAACCGGTGCGGAACGCTCGATTTGAGACGTTGCATGCCGCAGCGCCAGCTTCTCGGAAACTTCCCCTTTGACCAGGGCGTAACTTCCGACAGGGACCAATGCCCCAAGTGCGAGAACCACGATTGCCGGATTCAAGGAGGGAACCCCGAGCTTGCCGAACCTCGTGGAGAAGAATCCGCCGAGTCGTCGATCCGAAGGCTCACGCTCAATGGTTTTTGCCCGTGATCGAATCGCCCCGAGTTGAAGAATCCCGAATGCGAGGCAAAGGGCGAGGGGTGCCAGGATGATCTCGGGCCGGGCGAGATAACCTAGCCCGGCCGCCAGCCCCGCGCCGGCTCCTTCTTGCCAACGTCGATCGCGGATCGCGCGAGCCCCGAGCCAGAGTGAGAACATCAGCCCGCAGAGGCCGACGCTATCCGCCAGGGTCTCACGCCCCCAGCCCGCGGGTAGGGGGAGGAGGGCGTAAATCGCAACGGCCAGCGTGGCGATTCGCCTGTCGAATAAGTTCCTGGTGATCTGGTAGAGCGGCAGCAGCAGCAACAACGAGGCACCGGCTGCGACAACCTGCGCGCTGATACGCCAGATATCGGGGCCATGGTCTCCACCGGCGAACAACGCCACCAGAGGCTCAACCGCACCGACCAACGCCGGATAGAGCGGGTGCTGATCAGTCGCTCGGATCGTGTCAGCCCAGGGGGCACTTTGAAACTGCCGGGCGACCCGAATGAACTTGAGGCCATCCTGCGCCGGCAGGGACGAGCGGGAGATGGCAACCCCGTGAAGAATCGCCGCCAGGGAGACGATCGCAAATAGCCCGCGGCGTTCGGCCATCGCGATCCTCCTTGATCGTGGGCCATGTGGATCGATCGTTTTGAAGAACTTGATCTTTCCGGCGCGCAACGACTCGATCCTGAGACCGCAACGCGCAGGAATTATGACGCGAGCATCCTGGACGGTCAACGGCAACTTGTGTTCGCGGTGAGGCCGGGATGTCCTTGG
>CALKTZ010000927.1 GCA_937997355.1 uncultured Planctomycetales bacterium
ACCTCGCCGTGGCCGTCGAGGACTACGAAGAGGCTGCCAAGCTCCGCGACCAGATCCAGCGACTCCAGGGCGACGGAAGCTCTCAAAAGAGACTTTGACGCAACCTCAGGCGCGAGGTTTCTCGGCGAAATCGCTGAATCTCGCGTCGTGGAATTGGGTTCCGTCGCACGCTCCTCGAAAGCTGACGACGGGATGTCAAACTTCAATCGAGAACCTCTTGCCGGGGGGTCCCCTCAAGGCTAGGATGAGACCTGTTCGGTCTAGGCCGAACAAGTTCTCTCTGCCATGTTCGACAAGGGGTGGTCCTTTTGGCGAACCAACGTTATAACCCGTTGGGACCCCACATCGGTCTCCTGGAACTTTGATTCCTCGAAGACTTGCGGGTCCCACTTGAACTGCGGGTTCTCAAAAGCACCCCAACGGCATTGCGGCGGAGAGCCTTTTTTCCGCGGTTTCGAAACGGTTGCGGGCCTGAGATTTTTGTACCATCGCGCACAAGCATCTCGGCCCCGAAGTCTCATCTTGCGACCACAAATCCCGAAAGTCACGTGTCCGAAACGATCGGTGACGCAAAATCCGCCTGGCGTCGCCTGATGATCGATCGGATCGATTCCCTCTCTCCCGAGGATCGGCTCTCGCAGGAATCGAGCCTATTCCACAGCTTCCCCTCGCTCCCGGGACTGGACCAAGCGAAGACAATCCTGCTCTATCTCTCCGCCTTTCGAGAAGAAATTCCGACCAGGGATCTCTGGCGGCAAGCCAGGGACATGGGGAAAAGGATCTTGCTCCCGCGGGTCGCTCGCAACCCGAGACGGCTCCGGCTGTTCGAGGTTTCCGACCTGGAGACCGACCTGGAGGCTCGGGTGCTGGGGATCGAGGAACCTCGGCTCGATTGCATCGAGCATCCTCCGGGGGCGGTCGATTGGGCGCTGATTCCTGGCCTGGCCTTCGATCTCCAAGGCTATCGAATCGGTCGGGCAGGGGGCTATTACGACCGGCTCCTGCCCACGCTGCGACCGGACACGATTTGCTGGGCGATCGGCTTTGATTGTCAACTGGTGGACGCCCTGCCGCGCGAAGCTCACGATGCCCCGGTCAGCGGAGTTACCGTCCCTTTCAGGACCGTCCGAGGAGTCCGAGGACGACAGGAACAGCGCTCCTCGTGAGGCCGAGCCGGCCTGCTCGGTCACAAACTCGCGCGTGTTCCCGCCAGGATGAAACTCCAGCAAAAACGCCGCTCAATCCGATGTGGACCACGCGGCATCGACCGCGATCTCGGGTGATGGCGTCACTCCGCGACGAGAGTGACGCGAGGCGGTTCCGCGTATGCCTGAAATGCCCGCGGGAGCTCTGCCGAGGCCGCATCCCCGGAGTGCAGGATCACCCGATAGCCGAATCGGATCTCCTGCCCCTTGGGGATCGTGTAGGCGGCCGTTGCCTTCTCCCCAAAATCCTGACCGCCGAACGGATTGGCGGCGAATAAGCCATAGGTCCGCACGTGCCAGGTCGTCGGATAACGGAAACTCACCGGATGGTTGAGGATCGAGATCCCGACCGTCTTGCCGTCGACGGCGGTGAT